>JAAAPH010000072.1 GCA_009908415.1 Bacteroidota bacterium | reverse complement strand
TTTCTACCTTACGGATGCGGCCACGGTGTCCACCCTGGCGTCCGTGTGCGTCTGTGCCCTTTGTGAACTGAACAACGCTCTACGTGATGACTTTTCCGCCTGTTGATCCGCCGTCTCGCATGCTCATGGGGCCGGGCCCTTCGGACGTCCCGCCCTCGATTCTGGAAGCGATGGCCCAACCCACGGTGGGCCACCTCGACCCGGCTTTCATCGAAGTGATGGATGCGATCAAGGATCTTCTCCGTTACGCCTTCCAAACCGACAACCGGCTGACCATGCCGGTGTCGGGGCCCGGGACGGTGGGCATGGAAACGTGCATTGCCAACCTCGTCGAGCCCGGCGATACGGTGGTCGTCGTGGAGAACGGCGTGTTCGGGCGCCGGATGAAAGCGATGGCCACACGATGCGGCGCGGAGGTCGTGTACGTCGAGGAGCCCTGGGGCCGCGCCATCCGTCCCCACGTGCTGGCCGAGACACTGGAGCAGCACCCGGAGGCATCGGTCGTCGCGTTCGTGCACGCCGAGACGTCCACGGGCGCGCTGTCGGACGCCGAGACGCTCGTCGATCTCGCCCATCAGCACGGGTGCCTCGCCATCGTCGATGCCGTGACGTCGCTGGGCGGCGTCCCGGTGCGCGTGGATGCGTGGGACATCGATGCCATTTACACGGGTTCGCAGAAGTGCCTCTCGTGCACGCCGGGCCTTTCGCCCATCTCGCTAAGCGAGCGGGCCGTGAACCACATTCGGAATCGCACGACGCCCGTGCAGAGCTGGTTCATGGATCTTACGCTCGTGATGGAGTACTGGGACGACCAGAACGGGCGCTCGTACCATCACACGGCGCCCATCAACGCGCTGTACGGCTTGCACGAAGCGCTGCGGCGGCTGCACGAAGAAGGCTTGGAGCACGCTTGGGCGCGCCACCGCCAGCATCACACGGCGCTCAAGGCTGGGCTTGCGGCGCTCGGGCTGGCGTACATCGTGCCCGAGGGCGAGCGCATCCCCCAGTTGAACGCCGTGACGGTCCCAGATGGGATCGACGAGGCCGCTGTGCGCCACGCGCTGCTCCACGAGCACCAACTGGAGATCGGTGCCGGGTTGGGCGATATGGCCGGCGACATCTGGCGCATCGGCCTGATGGGCCACAGCTGCCGCGCTGAGAACGTGCGGACCTGTGTGCGGGCCATTGGACACGCGCTTCAGGCGCAGGGCCTTGACGTCGATCCCGGCGCAGCGGTGGCATCGGCCGAAGGGACACTGGCAAGTCAGCAGGCCGCCACGGCCTAGCGCGCGTTCTGGATTGCTGTGCCGGCCCGGCGGGGAGCGGGGCCGCATGAAAAAACGCCGGACGGCCGAGAAGGCCATCCGGCGCAGGGTCCGGACCCAATGCCGTGGAGCGGGCTAGGCGCCGGGTTCTAGTACGACGCGGAAGCGCGCCTCGTTATTGATCATGCGGTCGTAGGCGGCGTTGGCCTCCGAGAGCGGGAACGTCTCGATCATCGGCGCGATGCCGGTGAGCGCGCTGAAGTCAAGCGTGTCCTCCGAGTCGTCCGCCGTGCCACTGGGCCAGCCTTGCACGGAGCGGCGGCCCATGATCAGGGTCATGGGCGAGACCTCGACCGGTTCGCCGGATGCGGCCACGATCATCAGCGTGCCGTCGCGCCCCAGGCCGCCGGCGAGTTGCGAGATGGCCTTCGAGTTGGGGGCCGTGGCCAGGATGACCTTCGCGCCGCCCAGAGCCTGCAGGGCCTCCGCCGGGTCGTCAGCCGTCGTGTCGATGTAGTGATCGGCGCCGAGGTTGGTCGCCAGTTCGTGCTTGTCCGTGCCGCGGGAGAGGGCGGCCACCTCAAATCCGAAGGTCGCGGCGTACTGAACGCCGAGGTGCCCGAGCCCGCCAATGCCTTGCACGGCGACGAGGTCGCCCGGCGTCGCACCCGCATTGCGGAGCGCGTTGTACGTGGTGATGCCGGCGCAGAGCAGCGGGGCCGCCTCCGCGAAGTCGAGGTCGTCCGGCAACGCCGCCACGGCTTCCTGCGGAGCACACATGTACTCTGCGTAGCCCCCATCGAACGAGATGCCCGTCACCTTCGCGTTCGCGCAGTTGATGAAATCGCCCGCGCGGCACGCGTCGCACGTGAAGCAGTGGCCGCCGTGCCAGCCCACGCCCACGCGCTGGCCCTCCGTCCACGAAGTGACGTCGGTGCCGACCTGATCCACGACGCCGGCCACCTCATGCCCGGGTACGCGTGGAAGCTCCAGGCCGGGAAAGGCAGCTTCTTTCACAAAGGCGTCGCTGTGACAGATGCCGCAGGCCTCAACTTTCACGCGCACCTCGTTGGGGCCGGGCTCCGGAATGGGGAGGTCGACGAGTTCGAAATCGGCGCCGGCCGCGGGTACACGCGCTGCTTGCATGGTAGCCATAAGTCGTTGGACCAGTTGGTGGAATGGAAAAGACGCAATGGGTCGATACAGCTGCCTCCTCCAAGAGGTGCCTGGAGACCGTCGATGAGGGGGCCCGTTACGAGGATAGTACATCCTCCGATCGGATTGCGTGCCGGACCGGTGAAGGACTTAACATCGGGGGCGGATACAGCGATAACGAGAGCGATCTTCAACACAGCCGTACCCCACCATGTTGGCCCAAGACATTCCGTTCGCTGATCCCTCCTTTCTCGTGTACCTCATCGCTTTTGGGGTGGCCCTGTTTGCCCCGCTGGCCGGCGTATACCGCGCAGTGAGCATCCCGGATCCGGATGTCCGTCGGGGGCTTGCAACGCTGCTCGGAAGCAGCAGCGGGTGGGCTGCAGCACACGTTGGCATGTTGCTCGTTACCGACCCACTCCTGAAGGACGTGTTGTATACCGCGGGTCTGCTGGCTGGCTTCGCGACGGTCGGGGCGTGGCTCTACTTCTGCTCGGCGTTCACCGGGCGCACATTGCATCGCGACCGAACAATCCGGCGCCTCGCTATCCTGACGTTCGCCGTCGTGGCCGTCCTGAAGATCACCAATCCGTACCATCAGCTGTATCACACGCTGGAGTACATCCAGCACCCGTTTCCGCATCTGGCCATCCGCCATCACGTGTTGTACTGGGTCATCATGGGGCTTTCCTATGCGCTGTCCCTCGTTGGCGGTTTCATGCTACTGGAGCTTTTCGCGAAGGTGAACCGCAACTTGAGCCCGTCGCTGCTGCTGATTGGGCTCATTGGGCTGCCGCCGATCTTCAACATCATCGGCTACGCCAGTCCGTTGCTGCTCGACGTGACCCATGAACCCATCGGCGTGGCCTTGTTTTCGTCGGGCGTACTTTTCGCGTACATCGCCGAATTTCAATCTGTGCGCCTGGCCGGCAGCCAAAAGGCGCCGACGATTGTGCTTAACGCCGGGGGCCGGATTCGCGACTGCAACGAGGCCGCCATAGCCCTCTTCCCTGAACTGTCTCGCACCGAGGTCGTGGGGCAGCCGCTTGCAACCGTGCTGCCGGACGTGGACGCCGCTCGGGACCGGGATCGTCCGGTTTTTGCCCTGCGCCGTGACGGCGACGACCGATTCTACCGCGTGCAGGAAAATCGGTTTGAGGCCGGGGGCACGCAGCTGGGGCAACTCGTGCTGCTGGCCGATATCACCGAGCGCAAGCGCCGGGAGGAGCAGTTGCGTGCTGCCAAAGAGCAAGCCGAGGCCGCCAGCCGCATGAAGTCGGCCTTGCTGACCAACATGGGGCACGAACTGCGCACCCCACTCACCGCGATGATTGGCTACGCCGAAACGATTGCTGACGAGGCGTCGGGCGGCACGGGGGGGGTGGTGCCTGACTTTGCCGATTCCATCGCCCAGGGCGGGCGGCGCCTCCTGGGCACGCTCGACGGCGTGCTAACCCTTGCCAAGCTGGAGGCGGGCGAGATGGAACTTGCTCCCGAGACCGTCGATGGGGGAGCGATCCTTCGGACGGTGGCCGACGAGATGCGCTCCCGTGCGCAGGAGAAGGCGGTGGCGCTGGAGGTTGTGCCTGGTGGCGCAGGAGGCTGCGTGTCGGTCAATGCAGAGGGCATGCAGATTGTACTGCGCCACCTCCTGTCCAACGCGATCAAGTTCACAGAGCCCGGGGGCACGGTCCGGTTGCGCGTGCGCGCCGACGACAAAGGCGCCGTGCTGGAGGTGGAAGACACCGGTATCGGGATGAAGCCCGACGCCGTGCCCACGTTGTTTCAGCCGTTCCGGCAGGCGTCCGAAGGGCTCCAGCGCGAATATGAGGGTGCTGGCGTGGGGTTGGCCGTGGTGCAGCGCGTCGTCAACCAAATGGGCGGATCCATCCGAGTCAAGACGGCACCAGGGGCAGGGGCGTGCTTTGTCGTCCACCTGCCGGGGAACGATCCATTGCCCGCCCCCTCGACCGAGACGGCACCGGCGCTTACCGACCCGGTCGAGGGATGACGGCGCGGGGCGTGGCGTCCAGGACGGCGTACCGATGCTGTGCGAGCCCGCGCGGGAAGGCGTGTGTCTCGATGGGGCGGGTGAGAGCGCAGCGCGCGATTCACGGCGGCGCCGGTCTGGAGCGAGGGGCCATGCACGGCCCCGAGCAGGCAATACAGACGCTCGACGCGTGATGCCGCCGATTCATATAGCAGTCGCCGTCGGCATCGCCTCGTCATTGGCGAGGGCAAAGGCCGCGTCCTCGTTGCGCATCGCGATGTGGTCGATCCGGTGCGTGGCCAACCGCTCGGCGGCCGCCAGCGTGCGGGCATCCTGCTCGTGCTCGTGCGCCCACTGCGCGTGCCGGGCCAGCAGCGCGAGCTCCAGCGCGTGCCCGAGTGTCAGGGCAAACCGCCGGGCGCCCGCCTCGACGGCCGAACGATCCTGCTTCATGGCCTGCTGGAGCCACTGTGCCGCACGGTCGACAGCGTTTTGTGCGACCTGCACCACCTCGGGCAGGTCCACGGCCGACACCGCCTCTTCACACCGATCGAGCTCGCGCCGAATCGGGTCGAGGCCGCCGGTCTGCTTGAGGGCGCGCAGCACGTCGAGGGCGAGCACGTTCGTCGTACCCTCCCAGATGGGCAGCACCTGCGCGTCGCGCAAGAGCACGGGGATGCCCGTATCCTCGACGTAGCCTGCTCCGCCGAACGCTTCGACGACCTCGCTCATTGCGGCGACCACCTGCTTGCCGGTCGTTAGTTTGGCGATGGGGGTAAGCAGGCGGAGCAGCGCACGGCTGTCGTCGTCGAGGCCGGTGGTCTCATGGCGGCAGTTCGGTGAGACGGAAGCTGAGATGGAAGGCGCCCTCGAAGGTGGCCTGCAGGTCGGCCAGGGTGTCGGCGTGGAGCGGCTGCTTGGCGAGCGGTTTGCCGAAGGCCTCGCGCTTCCGGGCGTAGTCGCGCGCCAGGGCGATCCCGCGGCGCATGAGGGCAAGGGCCGTGATGGCGTTCCACGTGCGGGTGATGTTGAGCATCGGGCTGATGGCGCGGGTGCCGTGCCGCAGTTCGCCCACCGGAATCGCTTCGGCGCCGTCCAGGTCGAGTTCGGCGGTGGGCAGCTTGCGCGTGCCCAGCTTGTCCTTGAGGCGGTTCACCGCGATGCCGTCGCGGATGGCGCCGTCGTCGGTGCGGATGGGCACGTAGAAGAGGGCGAGGCCCTTCCCGCCCTCCGGGTTGCCTTCGGGCCGGGCCAGCGCCAGCGCCATGTTCGCCGTGATGGCCGAGGTAAACCATTTGCGCCCGGTGAGCCGCCATGTGCCGTCGGCATCCTGGCAGGCCGTCGTCCGCGAGCGGCCCACATCCGAGCCGCCGGCGAGCTCGGTCATCCACTGGCCGCT
>JAAAPH010000327.1 GCA_009908415.1 Bacteroidota bacterium | reverse complement strand
GTGAAACACCTGATGCTCCGCGACGACGTGGTGGAGGCGGCCCGCGACGGCAACTTTCACATCTACCCGGTCGAGACCATCGACGAGGGCATCGAGGTGTTGACGGGCATGACCGCCGGCGCACCCGACGACGACGGCCACTACCCCGAGGCCTCGTTCAACTATCGCGTCGAACGTCGGTTGAAGGAATTGGCGGAGCATCGTCAAGAGTTTGCCATGATCAACGGAGCGGCGGAAGAGACGCGCAATGACTAGTCCCAGCACGACGCCGGAGCGCCCTATTCGACGCATTCTGATTGCGCTCGACGCGTCGCCACACAGCGAGGCGGCGCTCAACGAAGCGGTTCAGTTTGCAGCCCATTTTGAGGCCGCGGTGCGAGGGCTTTTTGTCGAGGACATCGACCTGCTCCGCTCGGCGGATCTTCCGATGGCCCGCGAGGTGCGGTCGTTCGTGCTTCCCGCCCGGGCGATGAACCGAGGGCGCATACGGCGTCAGCTGCGGCGACAGGCCGAGCGGGCCGAGCAGCTCCTGCAGGACGCAGCGCGGCGCGGCGACGTGGAGTACACGTTCGACGTGGTGCGTGGACGCGTCACGCGTACCCTGCTTGAGGCGGCCGCGGACGCAGACCTCATTGCGCTGGGCAAGACGAGCTCGGGCCGGTCGAGTCGTCGCCGGCTGGGCAGCACAGCGCACCACGTGCTACGGCGAGCTTCCCGGTCGGTGCTCGTACTGCGCGAGGCCCCGCCCCCGGATCAATCCGTGATGGTGTACTATGACGGCACCGAGAGGGCCGAATCGGCGCTGAAGCTTGCCGTGGCCCTGGCTCGGATGGAACCGCCTCGTCCCTTGGTGGTGCTCCTCCCCGCCGACGAGGCCGGCGCGATCCAGCGGCTGCGCGAGGCCGTCACGGAGCGGTATAGCCACACGGTGCCCGGCCTGCACGTCCACCCCCTCACGACCATTGAGGCGGCCCGGCTTGCCACCGTGGCGTCTACCAGAGAGCACGGGCTCGTCGTCCTCCCGGCGGGCGCGCCCCCCTTTGAGGATGCGAACCTCCAGGACTTCCTTTATGACCTCGACCGGCCCATGCTGGTTGTTCGGTGACGCGCGCTCTCGTACCTTTGCAGATACGCTCTCTCAACAACCCCTCGTGAAACAATGGAAACCGTTGTTCACCTCGAAGTCACACCCGACGCCGACGCCAAGCTGACGCCGCTGGAGCTTTTAGAGGATTTTGCCGATGCCTCGCGCGACTGGCAGTACTTGGAGCACGAGTCCGAGCATTATGCCGACCTCAAGAAACGACCGGCCTGTATCCTCCGGCACCGTCGCAGTGCCCCGCCCAGCTACGTCGACTTTGGGTTTGCAGCAACCAACCCGGCCGACACCAACGACATCGAGTTGATCATACTCGACAGCCCGGCCCCCGAGCAGCGCCTCGACCTAGACGAGCGCAATGATGCGATCGACACCTTCATCATGCACTTCCGTCAGTACCTTGGGGGCCGGCCCGGTCACGCCTCGCTGCGCGTCGAGAAGGAGGATGTCAACCCCGAGGAGGCCACAACAAAGGCCAAGGCTTAATGCCGGGGTTCGGTTGCGTTCGATGATGCCGGCCCGCTGTTTTCGGCGCCCCCTTCCCCCCTGAACGATCGGCCGGCTTTATGTCGACAGTCCTCAAGCTGATGCTCATCGCCAGCGGCGGTGCGCTCGGTGCCTTGTTGCGATATGGCGTCTCGGGCGCGGCCCTGCGGCTGCTGGGCGTGGACTTTCCGTGGGGCACGCTCTGTGCCAACCTGACAGGCTGCTTCCTGATCGGCCTGCTGTGGGTCCTCACCGAGCGGGTCGCGTTTCATCCTTACGTCAATCCGTTCGTATTCACCGGGCTGCTCGGGGCGTTTACCACCTTTTCGACGTACAGCCTGGAGAGCATCGCGCTGCTGCGCGACGGCGAGGTGTGGCGCGGCGTGCTCAACATCGCCATCAGCAACGGCCTGGGGCTTGCTGCCGTCCTCGCCGGCTTTGCATGCGCCCACCTCGTGATCGACTCTTCGCACTGAGCACGTCTCCCGCCATGGCATTGCCAAGCGAAGGGGGCCTTGCTGCGCGTCTTTATCGGCGAGCCGAGTGCATGCCGCCACGGGACTCCGCCTTTCGGAAGACCTGCCGATCGTCGTAGTGATCGTGGACGCGCAGGAATCAATCGACGCGTTCCCCCTTTTGGGATGAGATCGTGACCGAAGGGCTGGGGACCATGGAGCGCGCCCGCATCATCCGCTATCGGCACGGCAACACACCGGACGTATAACGCTCCGCGTTGCCGTCACGCTACAGCGTGAGCCCGATCCCCCCGCTCATGGCGAGGCGTGCCCCCTCTCCCGCTCGTCCCGTAACATCGAGCAGGACCGGCGTCACGACGAGTGGCACGCCACTGAGTGGAGCGATCGAGAGCCCCACGTTCAGGTCCTGTCCGGTCCAGGTGGCGAGAACACTCAGCATGGATACCACCTGCACCGACATGCTTCCGAACACACCAACGCCGTTCACGCCGCGCCGCACCCGATCTACCGCATTGAACCGCCCATCGCCCACGCCTGCGGTGACCGTCATCTGTTGAAACCCCGTCCGCGACCGATTGGCCGGCAGCAGGTGCCCGCTCAATACGCCGTACGCACTCGTTCCTCCGTCCGTTGTCCCCATGATGAACATGTTTTCGATTCCGGCGGCGACCGACCAAGTCCCCAACCGGCGGTGGAGCTTTATACTGAGCGTCTGATCTTTGAGGGTCTCCCCCACCAGATCGATCACGGCCACTGTAACCTCGACACCGACATTACGCTGGGCATTTCCTAACCCTGCGCCGCCAAACACGGCCCCGTCGGTGAAGTCGCGATCGTAGCGGAGACCGCGCTGCATGCCGGCCGCTGCAAAGACATCACGCCAGTCCGCGCCGTAGCCCGTGGGGATGCCGAAGGCGATGGCGGGCGTGGCGCGGGCCCGGTCCCCCGCCGTGAACACGCCGCCCACCACGTCGCTCGTAGCGGCGCCGTTGCCGTAATCGCCTCCTTGCGGCGTGGGCAGTGCGGTCGACCACGGCTGCGCGCAAATCGGTGCTGCGCCCCCCAATGCAGTAAGTAGCACGGCCAGTGCAGCGCACACTTTCATCAAGCCATCCGCCTCGGTGATGCAACAATGCGTAGATTTGCAATATGGGCATTACTCCCTTTCACGACACACAACCATCCGATGATAGGGCCTGCGTCTTTGACGCCGCCAGGCCGTACGCCGTGGCGCTCGGCCCGCACGGCGTGGTCAAGGCAACCCTGCGCCGCCTCTCGGCCGGTGTCCCCACGCCTTGTGGATTGCCGTGTAGCGGCACCTGCTCGGATGCGGCACCGCCCGCCCCGGCCTCCCGTCGTGTTTCTCCATGCCGGTTTGTAGCTTGCAGGGCTCGCCGCCTGCTCATTGCCCCACACCTCCAATGTCCGCTCGACGCGCTCGCATCCTACGCCTCTTTTGCGCGGTGGTCCTGCTGTTGCTTGCCGCGGGTCCCCTCGCGCCCATCCACGCGCAGTCCGCGGCGCCGACGTTTGTGGTCACCTTCGGCGCGGATCGGCTCGACGCGCCGCAGGACGGCCGGCTCATCCTGATGCTCGCGCGCACCGATCGCCCCGAGCCGCGCTTTCAGGTGCGTCCCGGCCCCGACGCCATTCCTATGTTCGGGACGGACGTGGCAGGCTGGACGCCGGGCTCGACGCGCATGATCGATGACGGCGCCGTCGGTTATCCAGTGCAGTCGGTGGGCGACCTGCCGGCCGGCGAATATGTGGTGCAGGCGCTGCTCAACCGGTACGAGACGTTCAATCTGTCGACCGGCCACACCGTGAAGCTGCCACCCGACCGGGGCGAGGGGCAGCAGTGGAATCGGAAGCCGGGCAACCTGTACAGCACACCGCAGACCGTCCGCATCGATCCGGCACGTGACGCTCCCGTCCGCATCACGCTCGACCAGCAGATTCCGCCCATCGATCCACCGGCGGATACGAAGTGGGTCAAGCACGTCCGCATCCAGAGCGACCTGCTCACCGAATTCTGGGGGCGGCCCATGGGAGCCGGCGCCCACGTGCTGCTGCCGAAGGGCTTCGAGGAGCACCCGGAGGCGCGGTATCCGCTCATGATCTTCCACGGTCACTTCCCGTACGACTTCGACGGCTTCCGCACGACCCCGCCCGACACGACCGCGCCGTGTGAATACAGCGCGCGCTTCGATGTCGATTGCTACAACCACGTGGTACAGCGCGAGGCGTACCGCTTCTACCAGCAGTGGACGAGCGAGGACTTCCCACGCTTCCTGATCATCAAGATCCAGCACCCGACCCCGTACTACGACGCCTCATACGCCGTCAACTCCGCCAGCCAGGGGCCGTACGGCGACGCCATCATGCACGAGCTCGTCCCGCATATTGAGGAGCGGTTTCGCGGGCTCGGGGAAGGCTGGGCGCGTTTCACGTACGGCGGCTCGACCGGCGGCTGGGAAGCGCTCGCGGCTCAGGTCTTCTACCCGGACGACTTGAACGGGGCCTTCGCCGCGTGCCCCGACCCGGTCGACTTCCGGTTTTACCAGCTCGTCGACATCTACGAGCACGAGAATGCCTATGTGACGGAGGGGCCCTTCCAGCAGATCGAGCGGCCGGGGCGGCGCGACGCCCTCGGGCGCGTCAGCTACACGGTGCGCGACGAGAACCACGTGGAGCGCGTGCTCGGCGCGAAGGGGCGCTCCGGGGGACAGTGGGACGTGTGGCAGGCCACTCGCTCTCCAATGGGGCCCGGCGGCTATCCGCAGCCCATCTGGGACAAGGAAACCGGCGCGATCGACCCCGACGTGGCGGAGCACTGGAAAGAAAACTACGACCTGCGCCACATCCTGGAGCGCGACTGGGCCACGCTCGGCCCCAAGCTGGAAGGGAAAATCCACATCTACACGGGCGACATGGACAACTATTACCTCAACAACGCCACGTACCTGATGGAGGACTTTCTGGAGGGCACGACGGACCCCTACTATGCCGGCGAGGTGGACTACGGGGACCGCGCCGAGCACTGCTGGAACGGCGCGCACGACCTGCCGAATCACATCTCGCGGCTGCGCTATAACACGCTGTACGTGCCCCAGATTATGGAGCGCATCGAAGCCACGGCACCGCCGGACGCCGACCTGAGCAGCTGGCGGTACTGATCGTCGACCGCGCCGCGATGGGCCCCTATTGGGGGGCGTTGAAATTGCCTTCTCGTTGCTTCGCTCACCCGTTCTCAGACGGCCAGTGAAATTCGATGGGCGCGTCGATGTCCGGGTGGATGCTGTGGTGTACGGGGCAGCCGCGGGCGGCACGCTCCAAGCGGTCCACGAGGTCTCCATCCAAACCCGTTGGCATCCACACGTTCGTCTTCAGGCGGACGATGCGACGCGGCCCTTCGGCCATGTGCTTCTCGACGGTCACGCGGATGCCCTCCAGGTCGAGGCCCAGGTCCTTCGCCTGAATCCCGAGGATCGTCGCGATGCACGTGCCGAGCGACGTGGCGATGAGGTCGGTGGGCGAAAAGGCCTCGCCGCGGCCGCGGTTGTCCTTCGGGGCGTCGGTGACCAGCTTGTTGCCGGACGGCATGTGCTCGGCCTCGCAGTGAAGATCGCCGAGGTACTTCGTCTGAATCTGAACCATGGGGACAGCAACGGTCTTGATTGTCAAGCGGAAGATGTATGAAGATCCGGGTTCCACGTCGTGCCGTTTTTGACCATCGCGTTCACGATGACCAGCAGCTTTCGC
>JAAAPH010000447.1 GCA_009908415.1 Bacteroidota bacterium | reverse complement strand
GCGCCACGCTGCCGGCTTGGGTGTACCGCTACCGCCTTGATGTTGACGCGGCTCGGCCCATCCCCGGCGGGGACTACCTGGACTATCTAGAGCGCCGAAGATCGCTATAACGACAGCGCATAAAAAACGCCCCATACCGAGGCGGCATGGGGCGGGAGTTACAGGCAGGAAGGCCCTGTTCGCGTCAGCTGGTGACGGCTTTGCGTTTGAGCGCCGACAGCCAGCGTGTGATGTCGATTTCCTTCGGGCAGGCCTGGTTGCAGTTGAAAATGGTGTAGCACTTCCAGAGGCCATCCTCAGAGTCCACCACGTCGAGGCGCTCGTCGGTCCCGCGGTCGCGCGAGTCGAACGTGTAACGGTACGCCTTGAGCATGGCCGCCGGTCCGAGGTAGTCCGGGTCGGCCCACGTCGAGGGGCAGGCGTGCGTGCAGGCGCCGCACATGATGCACTTGGTCGCGTCCTCGATCATCTCATGCTCTTCCGGGCTCTGCAGCCGCTCGCGCTCAGGGGCCGGCTCGTCGTTGATCAGCCACGGCTTCACCGAGCGGTACTTTTCGAAGAACCGGCTCTGGTCGATGACGAGGTCTTTGATCACCGGGGCCGACGGCAGCGGTGCAAACCGTACCGTCTCGCCATCGCTGTCGACGAGATCCTGCACGAGGACCGAGCACGCCAGCTTGTTTTCGCCGTTGATCTGCATGGCGTCGGAACCGCAGATGCCATGCGCGCAGCTCTTCCGCAGCGACAGGGTCCCATCGATGTGCCACTTCACGTGCAGGAGCAGGCTCAGGGCGCTGTCCAGCGGGTCGGCCGGCACCTCGTACGACTCCCAGTGCGGCGCGTCGTCCGCTTCCGGATTGTAGCGCTTGATTTCGACGTTTAACTGCATGAATCGGGTGCGGGGTGAGTGGTGAGTAGCGAATAGAGGAAGCGAGGGCGAGCTGGGCCAATCAATTCGCCCCTCGCCATCTCGCTACTCGCTTAATACTTGCGTTCTTTCGGTTCGAAGCGGGTGAGGACGACCTCCTTGTCGTCGAACTCATAGTGGCCTTCGCCGTCGCTGTAGAACAGCGTGTGGCGGAGCCAGTCGTCGTCGTTGCGCTGCTGGTAGTCCTCGCGCGAGTGGGCACCGCGGCTCTCCGTGCGGTAGTCGGCGCAGGCGGCAATGGCCTCGGCGTAATCCACCATGAAGTTGATCTCCACGGCGTCCATCAGGTCCGTGTTGAAGCGCTTGCCCTTATCCTCGACCACGACGTTTTTGGCGCGCTCGCGGAAGCCTTCGATGTCATCGAGCGCCGCCTCCAGCGTCTCCTCGTTGCGGAAGACGGAAACGTTGTCCATCATCGAGGCCTGCAGGTCGGAGCGCACGTTAACGGTCGGCTCGCCCTCGTCGCGCGTGTTCGACATCAGGTCGTCGAGCAGGTCGCGCGTCGTCTTCTCCGGGTTCTCGGGGAGCGGTGCGCGCTTCTTGCCACTGCGGATCTCGTCGGCCATCGCCATGCCGGCGCGGCGGCCAAACACGACGAGTTCGAGCAGTGCGTTGGTGCCGAGGCGGTTGGCGCCGTGGATCGAGACGCAGGCGCATTCGCCCGCGGCGTAGAGGCCTGGGATGGTAGACCCGCGTCCAGCCCGCTCGACGCGGCCGTCGTCGTCCGTCGGGATACCGCCCATCGCGTAGTGGCACGTGGGCACGACGGGGATCGGCTGCTCTTTCGGGTTGATGCCCATGTACGTGCGGGAGAACTCGGAAATCTCGGGCAGCTTCCGATCGAGCACCTGGTCGCCCACGTGAGTGAGGTCAAGGTGCACGTAGTCTTTGCCGTTGATGCCCCGGCCCTCGCGGATCTCTTTGTAGATGCACTGCGAGACCATGTCGCGTGGCGCGAGGTCTTTCACCGTCGGGGCGTAGCGCTCCATGAAGCGTTCGCCCTCCGAGTTGCGGAGGATGCCGCCTTCGCCGCGTGCGCCCTCGGTAATCAGAATGCCGAGGCGGTAGAGGCCTGTCGGGTGGAACTGGACGAACTCCATGTCTTCCAGCGGGATGCCGTTGCGCAGCATGATCGACATGCCGTCGCCCGTGCTGGCGTGGGCGTTCGAGGTCGTCTTGAAGGCGCGCCCGTATCCGCCCGTGGCAAAGCAGACGATGTTCGCGTGAAACGTGTGGATTTCACCCGTCAGAATTTCATACGCGACGACGCCACAGCACTCCTCACCGTCCGGCGTCATGATGAGGTCGAGGACTTGAAACTCATCATAGAACCGCACGCCCTGCTTCGTGCACTGGTCGTACAGCGTGTGCAGGATGGTGTGGCCCGTGCGGTCGGCTGCGTGGCAGGCGCGCTTCACGGGCGACTCGCCGAAGTTGCGCGTGTGCCCGCCGAAGCGGCGCTGCGAGATCTTGCCCTTGTCGTTGCGGCTGAAGGGCACGCCATACTGCTCCAGCTCCACGATCGTGCGGGGTGCGTCCTGGCACATCGTCGTGATGGCATCCTGGTCGCCGAGGTAGTCGCTCCCCTTCACCGTATCGAAGGCATGCCACAGCCAGTGGTCTTCTTCCTCGTTGCCGAGCGCCGCGCTGATGCCACCCTGCGCCGCGCCGGTATGAGAGCGGAGCGGATGCAGCTTCGAAACGACACCCACGTCCGCACCGCCTTCTTTGGCGTACAGCGCGGACATGAGGCCGGCGCCGCCCGCCCCAACGACGATTACGTCGTGATTAAAAGTCATGATGATTGGATGCTTTTACGGTCAATGAAAAACTGTGCCCCCTTTCTGCGACTCCTCAATCGGCCCGCCTGCACGTGGCGTCCCCCGTTCGCTCTGCGACAGTCACGTGATGGTCGTTTGCATGCTTCGAATGCGTCATGGATGATCACGTTGTCATTCGCGCTCTCTTATCCGATGGACGTCTCTCTCACGACGCGAGCGTAGCGCGCCTGTGACAAATCATGACGCTCTTACCACCCCGCCGTAATCACCGAATACAGGCCGATCACGAGCAGCACGAGCGCTAGCGACCACGATAATGTTTTCGCCACCATCTTACCCATGTCGTTTCGGATGTAGTCCGTCAGCACATTGTTGAGCCCATAGAACCCGTGGTGCAGCGCCACGATGAGGAAGAGGATGTTGAAGCCTTTCCAGAGCACCGCGTACACCGGATCGGCCAGGCGGAGCATCACAACGCCGTACGGCGTGACCGAGCCATCCTCGTTGTAATACCCGTCCACTTCACCGGGCGCGAACCGGGCTTCCACAGCCTCTTGCGCCTCGTTCGGGTATTCGGGAGTCGTCTGCTCCTGGGTCACTACGGTCTTGCTGATGGAGGCCACCTGCGAGTCGTAGTGCTGCACCCAAAAATGGGTGATGAGCAGGAAGACGAGGAACGTCCCCGTGATGCGATGCAGAAACCAGTTGATAGCTTTCGACTTGTTGGCCATGGCGCGTCAGATAGTCGGGGTGACGAGAGCAGATTGAACAAACCCGCCGGATGTAGCGGTCGGCTTCGTCATGAGAGGAAGTAGTGATCCACCAGCGCGTAGATCGAGGGGTAGCCGCCCACGGCAATGATGACCGCCGTGACAGCGCCCAGCGTCCAGAAGAGCTTCTTCTGGTTCGGGCTCCAGCCGAGGAAGTCGATCAACACAATGCGCAGGCCATTCATGGCGTGGTAGGCCACGGCCACGAGCAGCAGAAATTCGCCCACCTTGTAGATGGGCGCGTGGTACTTCGCAATCAGCGCGTTGAAGGCCTCAGGGCTTGTCAGCGCCCTCAGACCCCAGATGTGGACGACGAGGTACCCGACGAGTGCCAAGCCGCTCAGCCGGTGCGCCATCCAGGCGAACATGCCGGTGCGAACGCGATAGCGCTGGAAACGGCTTGTGTCAGTCTGCACCTCCTGGGTCACTTCATGGGCCTCGGGGCGCTCTGCGGTTTCGACAGCCATAGAACAGAGGGTTTAAGATGATGGGCGCGCGGAGACAAGGCGTACACATCCCTCGCGTAGCGCAGTGCTCGTATGACGCGCTTCGGATGAAAGTTTCAATTCAATCTGAAAGTTGGACGGATCGCAACCCAGCTGCCGGGCGGCCCGATGTGCGTTACCGCTCTGCGATCGGGGTCACGGTTTTCCCGCGCGGTCCCACGTATTCGGCCCGGGGCCGGATGAGGGCATTGTCGGCCCACTGCTCCAGCAGGTGCGCTGTCCACCCGGTGGTACGGCTGAGCGCGAAGATCGTGGTGAACAGGTCGATGTCGATGCCCAGCATATAGTAGACGGAGGCGCTGAAGAAGTCGACATTGGGGTCGATGTGCTTCTCCGTCTGCATGGTCTCCAGAATCTGCATCTGGTACTCGTACCAGTGGCGCGCGTCGCGCTCCTCGCTGAGCGCCTCGACCATGCCCTGGAGGATGGCAGCCCGCGGATCCATCGTCTGGTAGACGCGGTGGCCGAAGCCCATGATGCGCTCGCCGGCCGCCAGGTGATCCTTCACGTACTGCACCGGATCCTTGTCCGAATCGTCGATGGCCTTCAGCATCTTCATCACCTCGACGTTGGCGCCGCCGTGCAGCGGGCCCTTGAGCGCACCGATGGCGCCGGTGATGGCCGAGTACATGTCGGAAAGTGTGGAGCCGATGACGCGCCCGGTAAAGGTGGACGCGTTCAGCCCGTGGTCGGCGTGGAGGACGAGGCAGACGTCGAATGTCTCCTCGGCCGCCTCGCCGGGTTCCTCGCCATTGAGCATATACAAGAAGTTGTGCGCCGTCGAGCCGTCCTCCAGCGGCGCGACCGGCTCTTTCCCGGCGCGCAAGCGTGCGAACGCGGCGATGCACACGGGCATGCGGGCCAGCAGCCGAATCGCTTTCCGCTGATTCGCCGCGCGCGAGGTGTCCTCTGTCTCCTCGTCGAAGTGGGCGAGGGCAGAGACGGCGGTGCGCAGAACGGCCATGGGGTGCGTATCGTCGGGCACCTGCCGAAGGAAGTCGATCACCTCGCTGGGAACGTCGCGGGCGGCCTGGAGCTTGCGATGAAGCGCATCGAGCTGGCTTTGGGTGGGCAGTTCGCCTTCCCACATGAGGTGGACCACCTCCTCGAACGAGGTGTGCTCGGCCAGGTCACGGATGTCGTACCCGCGATAGATCAGCTCGCCCTTCTCTCCATCGATGAACGACAGTTCGGACTCCAACGCGACAACGCCCTTCAGTCCGGGCGCTTTTACGACCCCGTCCGATGGTTTCTGCTCTGATGTCTCTACGTGATCCGACATAACCCTTTGCGTTTGAGTGTGAGAATTGGTGGATGGAATGGGCTTCGCGTCCCCCCTGCAGCGGGAACAGAGCGTCCCGGTCCGGCACCAGGATGCAATGGTGCGTTTCCCGTTGTGGAACCGCTTGCGCTCCTCGTGCCCAACCTAATAATAAGTACCTATAATGGATAAGGGATAAAGGATTGGGGCGCTGTATGTTTGATGTCCTCGCGCGGGCCGCCCGCTGCGGCCGGGCCCGTCCTGGTCGGGGGCAGTGCAGGGGCCGGCGTGTGCTCATGGGTGCGTGTCATTACCCCGCTGGACGTTTCGGTCGAGGCGGAAAACGCTCTCGATAATTCCAGTGTCAGGCTAAAGAAAGGAAACAAACGGCAGCCCTTGCAAGAATTTCTATCAAAGCGATTTGTGGGGGGCGGGATCATTTGGCCACATCAGGCGATATCTATGGCGTGCCATATGGCATCCGAATTTACAAGAATCCAACAGGGATGGCCAGGGCATACGGCTTCGCGCCGCTCTGTGGGCACGCCGCGTTGGTAGCGGATTGCTCCTTCGGCACGGACCGGCTCTG
>JAAAPH010000112.1 GCA_009908415.1 Bacteroidota bacterium | reverse complement strand
GTCACGGCGTCCCCGGCTGTGTCGTCCCCGGTGCCTGTTTGTGGACAGGGGGGCGTTGTGCGTTGGGGCGTTGGGCGTTGGAGCGTTGGGCGTTGGGCGTTGGGGCGTTATGCGTTGAGGCGTTGTGCGTTAGGCGTTGGGGCGTTGGTCTCCTGGGGTGTTTTTGCTGAGGTCGGGTGTCTGCTGGAGACGGAAACTGTGTGAGTACGCTACTTGCATTTAGAGGTTGACCCGGTAAAAAACCCAGACCTGGGTTTAGACAATCCGGCCAAGGATTCAAACAATCCGGCTTCGGATTCAGACAATCCGGTTTCGGATCTCGGGGGCGTAGGAGCGGCTGATGCGGAGGCGGGTGCCGTCGACGAGGCGGGCGACGTACCCGCCGGAATCGTCGCTGCGGAGGTGGTCGACGGCGGAGAGGGCGATGACGTGCGAGCGGTGGACGCGGGCAAACTGGCTGTCGTCCAGCCGCTCGACCAGCTCGCCAATGCCCTTAGACGAGAGGTACGTGTCCTCCCGGGTGTGCAGCTCCGAGTAGTCGCCGGCGGCCTTGATCCACAGCACGTCGTCCATCTCGACGGGGATGATTTTGTTGCCGTGGCGGACGTACAGGCGGTCGAGGTCGTTGCCGGGGGCCTTGGCGGCCTGCAAGAGGTCGGCGATGCGGTCGGCATAGGCATCGGCTTCAGCGCGTGAGGAGGCCGGACCATCCGCAGCGGAGGCGGAGCCCTCGTCCTGTCGGTGGGAGTGGCGGGCCAGGACGCGCTCCACCGCGGTGTCGAAGCGGCTGCGTTTGTAGGGCTTCAGCAGGTAGTCGACCGCGCCGGTCTCGAATGCCCGGATTGCGTACTCGTCGTAGGCCGTCGAGAAGACGACGTCCGGTAGGTGCTCGATCTGCTCCAGCACGTCGAACCCGTCGCCGTCCGGCATCTGCACGTCCAGGAAGACCAGGTCGGGGGTGTTCGTGTCGATGCATGTCACCGCCTCCGCGACGGACCCGGCCTGGCCGACCACGTCGATCGTGTCGTAGGGCGCCAGGAACTCCTCGACCAGCGTCCGCGCCGGAGGCTCATCGTCTACGATGACAGCTCGAACGCTGGAGGTTGTTTCCGAAGAAGATGCACTCATTCTGGTAAACAGATCATTGTTGTAAACATGGCGCGTTGCGCCGTAGTGTCCTATTCTGCTTTCATACCATAATGTCTGAGCTACGGTAGGTGTTGTGCCAATTATCTCCCTCTGCGTAGATTTTTGGCTGGATCCAAAAACCTACAAAAAAGATCATGCGGCCCCCAAGGTTCACCTGATGTCCACTCTCGCTCCACTAAAATTCTCGAAACTCGACCTCTCTACACATAGATCTTCCTTAGGTAATACGAGGTGCTTCGAGGTCTTCAGACAGCGAGAATTTTCCTTCCGACCGGGCGAGCCAGATCCTGAAATGAGCAGGTGGTCGGGCGTTTCGTTCCCGTTTCCATCGGGACGGTTCACCTTGCAAGGGCCGAAGGTCATGCCGGTTGGTAAGCCGCGGAGTATCGTCGTTCGCCGGAGGCTGATCTTCCGAAATGCATTCATCAAACCGTCTCGTCTTAGACGGATAGAGACGGATTAGGAATCAGAGAACATCTGATCGGCTTCAGTATACTCCTTCGCCCGACGTATGTCACGGTTGACCGGTTTCGGGGCGGGCAGATGATTGGTCGTATTCAGGCACCGGCACGTCGAACCATACGCGAAACCCGTGCGGGGTGACGGCTTCGGTGTGCAGGCGGCTTTGCTCGCCTAGGACGCGCCGCAGCCGCGTGTCCGTGTTGACAAGCCCGACGCCTCCGCTGCTCTTCGCGCCGGATGAGAGGGGCTGTCCGTTGCCCTGGGGGCGGTCCGCCGGGTCATCGTTGGGAAGCGGGAGGGCGTTTCCCGGTCCGATGCCGTCATCTTCAACCGATACGCGGAGCCGGTCTCGGTGTTGATGCACACGGAGCTGGATCGTTCCGCCGTCTTTTTTCGGCCCAATGCCGTGTTTGACGGCGTTCTCAACGAGCGGTTGCACGACCATCGGCGGGACCGGCGCGCGAAGAGCGTTGTCGGGCACGTCGACACGGACGTTAACGCCGAGTCGGTCGGAGAAGCGGCGGGCTTCGAGGCTTAGATAGCTGGCAGCCATGCCCAGTTCGTCGCGGAGGGGCACGGTGTCGCGGTTGATGCTGTCGAGCGAATGGCGAAGCAGCTGGGCGAGGTCGGCGATCATCTCGCGGGCATCTCCAGGGTCGGCGTAGACGGTGCTGCTGATGGAGTTAAGCGTGTTGAACAGAAAGTGCGGGTGCACCTGCGCCTTGAGGGCGGCCAACTCGCGCTCTCGGGCCAGAGCGGCGTACTCAGTGGCCTGCCGCTCGCGCCACCGAAGCCGCTGAAACGACCGAACAAGGTGGTACATCGCGAACTGTACCGCGTAGAGCGTACCCCCGCTCAACAAGACCCACTGATACGATGTTCGGATCTGGTCCACAACCGCCGGCCCGACCATAGCGTCCATGGCCGCCAGGTAGAGCTCCAGCCCAATGAGCGCGTACACGGGGACGATCACGGTGTGGGCGAGCAGCGGCCAGACCCAGTGTGCGTCATCCATCATGCGGACGGTTCCCCACCACACCGGCACGCCTAGCATCGCGTGGAGCAGCGCGTAGATCAGTTGCCCGATGAAAAGGGACGCAAACGGCGTATTGGGTTGGTCCTGCGCGACCAGAAACGTGTAGAGCAGCGCGAAAAGCATCCATCCGATGGCGGAGAGTCCGACGCCCCACGCCGTGATGGATGGGGGAGGGGGCGTCGCCTCTTCCAGACGCTGGCGAATGGCTTCGGGGGTTTCCGTCCGCAGTCCAGCAGCGGCTGACTCGGCAGCGGCTGACTCGGCAGCGGGTGGCTCGGTAGCGGTACGCTCGGTTCGGGGCGGCATGGCAGTGGCGAAATCCGGAAAACGTTCAGCGGCAGCGCGCCGGTTCGTAGGGTCGGCGGAGGTCCGTTGCAAGATGACCGTTGGGTTACTCCGCGGCGGCGAGTTCAGGCATCAAGACGTTCTCGACCCAGGCGTATTGCGGGCGGACGGACAACGCGCTCTGGAACGCGCTGCGAGCTTCACCATGGCGACCGGCTTTCGCATGGGTGATGCCAATCCAGGCGTAGGCTTCGGCGTGGCCCCAGGTGGGTTCGAAGGATGTCGATGTCTCCGTGGCTGCGTCGCGTTCGTCGAACTGGCGAACGGCCTGCTGGAGCCGCTCTAGGCCCAGGTCTTTATCGCCACCCCACATGCTGGGTTTGTTGATCAAACTGATGCCCTCCGCGAGGAGAACGCGCGGGTTGTCGGCGTCGGCAGACTTTGCGTCGTCAAGGCGGCTGCCGGCTTTGGGGCCGTAGCGCATTCCGCTGAGCATGCCCTGCCCGGCCTTGCGCCCGTATACGAGAGAAAGGAGCGCGTTGGCCTCCGCCCATCCCGACCGGAGTTCCAGCGATTTCTCCAGGTGCTTGGCGGCGTCGTCCATGTACGTCTCGCGCTGATCCTCCCCGGATACGTCGATGAGGCGATAGTCGGCGAGGGCGAGGTAGTAGTGGCTGTAGGCGGTCAGGGTATCCGACGCGGTGGCTCGCTGGAAGAGGCTGCGCGCCTGTTGCAGCGCCGCCGCGTCTCCGTGCGTCGTTCCCTGGTCGAGGAGCACCGTGCCCCGTGCAAGAAGCGAGTCGACGGGCTGAGCAGAGGCCGCTCTCGGCGCGAGAGCGAGCATAAGAAGAACGAGGAGCGAGACGGGAAGGAAAGAAGCAAGAGATCGATAGGACATGGCGGGTCTGACGTGGTTGGTTGAGAGAAGGAGGGACGTGGCGTCGCCGAGCGCGCTATGTACAAAGCCGGTCTGGCGGGTTCGTTTGGCCTGTGTCGACGAGTCGCGTGTGGCGTCGATGAGTCGTAGAGGGCTGTGTGCAGTCAGAGAGACAGGGTGACGCCGACATAGAACGAGCGGCGGAAGAGACTGCGCTCGAAGTCCCGGTTCCGGTAGTCGTCGGAGTACGTGACCCCGAGGGCATTGCGGCGGTCGAGGGCGTTATTGACGGCTGCGTAGAACAGCGCGTGGCGTCCGTCGCCGAGCGGCCAGAAGTAGCTGAGCTGCAGGTCGAGGCGCTGGTACGCGGGCAGGCGGCGGCTGCCTACGGGACCGTCCACCGGAAGCACGTCTCCGGATGCGGCGACGTGTGTGGAAGCGACGGGCGTGTAGGGCGCGCCGGAGGTGACGCGGTACGACGCGCCGGCGTAGACGCGGGGGATGACCTCCACTTTTCCGACCAGCGACGCCTGATGCGTGAGGTCGAATGGCGCCGGGCCGTCGTCCAGGGCCACCTGCGTCCCGATGTTGCGCGGCTGGGTGCGCTGGGCGTCCAGGAGGCTGTACGACACCCACCCGCTGACGCGCGTCTCCAGAAAGGCGCCGTACTGAGCAAACACGTCGACGCCGCGGGCCTGGCCGGTGCCTGTGTTTGTGTAGGTTGCCGGGCCGGTGCGGACGACGAGGTCGTCGTACGGCTTCCAATAGCTTTCGAGGCGGAAGAGCATCGGGCCGCGATCCACCTTCAGTCCGGCCACGACGTGTTGCGCAGATGCCGGGCGGAGGGTCGCCGGCTCTGGTTGCTGCCCGGCCTGCTCCAGGTCCGGCCCCTGGTGGTAGCGTCCCCACGCGAGTCGCAGCGTGGTCGACGGGTGGATGGCAATCTGTGCTGATGCGCGCGGGTCCACGACGACGTCTCCGGTGAGCGCGTAGGCATCCGACCGGACGCCCGCCGTAAGCGTGAGCGGCTCGAAGCGGGTTGTGGCGAGCTGGGCATAGCCGCCGGTGCGACGCGCGCCGACGGTTTCGTCGATTGAGAAGGCCGGTGCGGATGGGCCGATCACGTCCGGTTGCACCGGGAACCGTCCGGCAAACCGGTAGCGCTGGCGTTCCGCAACGGCGCCGGTCTGGAGCGTCCAGTCGGGGCCGAGTCCCCAGACGGCGTTCCGTCGGGCGTCCACGCGAAGGGACCAGGTCGCGTCGACGAGGCGGGTCTCGAGAATGCCGAACGAGCGATCGTCCTCGAACCGGTTCCACGACACGCTTGCGTCCAGCGTCCAGGCTCCGGCCTGCTGCATCGCGTGGAGGACGTGAAGCTGATTCGTCGAGCGGCTCCGGAAGAGCCCGTCGTACGCCCCTCGTTGAGATTCCACGCCGACGCGGTTGGACCGCCCGAACGAGATCCACTTGAGGCGTCCGTCCGGCGCGTATTCCCAGTTCAGCACCGCGTTGGCGTCATAGCCTTGCGGGGCGACCTCAAACTCCTCTCCCTGTCCATTGACAGCGAAGAGGACGCCGGTGAACGACCTGTTGCCGCTTACGTGGAGTCCAGCGGTTTCGCCGATGGGTTGACTGACGGATGCCGACGCCCCGGCAAGGCCCAGTCCGACGGTTTGCGATGCTGTCTGCGGCTGATCCTTCGTGTCCATGGCCAGGATGCCCGAGAGCGCGTCGCCGTACTGCGCCGAGAAGCCGCCCGTCGAGAACTGCGTGCCCTCGACCAGGAACGGAGGGACCGTACCGAACGCGCCTCCGGTGGGCGACTCCGTCCGGTACGGATGCACGAGGGGCGCGCCGTTGAGGAGCGTCCGGGTTTCGCTCACGTCGCCACCCCGGACGAAGAGCCCCGCGCCGTCGCCGGGTGCGCCGATGCCCGGGAGCGCCTGCAGCGCGCGGAAGATATCGCCCGACGCCCCCGCCGTCGTGACGGCCTCCAGGGGAGAGAGCGCCGCCTGCGTGTTGATGT
>JAAAPH010000307.1 GCA_009908415.1 Bacteroidota bacterium | reverse complement strand
TCTCGAATTTCTTTTGCTTTCATCATGGCGTAGTCCTGGATTGGTGCGCGGCCTGGGAGGCGCGGCGTCGTTAGCTCGCGGCGTAGTCCGGGCGCACGACCATCTTCGTCTTCATCGGCAGCTTGGCCTGCGCCAGACGCATGGCCTCGTGGGCCAGCTCGGGCGGCACGCCACCGCCGATCTCGAAGAGGATGCGGCCCGGCTTGATGACGGCCACGTAGTGCTCCACCGCCCCCTTGCCTTTACCCATGCGGACTTCCGCGGGCTTCTTGGTGATCGGCTTGTCGGGGAAGATGCGGATGTACACCTTGCCGACGCGCTTCATCTTACGCGTCATGGCCACACGGGCGGCCTCAATCTGGCGGCTCGTGATGTGGCCCGGCTCCAGCGCCTTGAGGCCGAAGTCGCCAAAGTTGACGCGCGTGCCCCGGGTCGCATTACCTTTGATGCGACCCTTCTGCATCTTGCGGTGCTTGGTGCGCTTGGGCTGCAACATGGGAGTCTCTCGGTTGGATTCTCAGAGGCGCCCGGCGCGAGGGCCGCGACGCTCAGTGTGGATAAACGGGCGCGAGGCTAGTTGTTACGGCGGCGTCCGCGACGGCCGCGGCGGCGTCCGCCCGGCTGCATCTGCTTCATCTGCTGACGTTGCGCCTGCACGTTCGGGCTCAGGTCGGGCGTGCCGAGGATCTCGCCCCGGTAGATCCAGACCTTGACGCCGGAGGTGCCGTAGATGGTGAAGGCCGTCGCTTTGGCGTAGTCGATGTCGGCGCGGATGGTGTGCAGCGGCACCCGGCCTTCCAGGTACTGCTCCGTGCGGCCCATCTCGGCGCCACCCAGGCGCCCGGCCACGCGGATGCGGATGCCCTCGGCGCCCATGCGCATCGCCGCCGTGATGGCCTGCTTCATGGCCCGGCGGAACGAGACGCGGCCTTCCAGCTGCTGCGCGATGTTCTGCGCCACGAGACTGGCGTCCAGCTCCGGACGCTTGATCTCGTTGATGTTAATCTGGATGTCCTTGTTGGTGAGCTTCTTCAGCTCCTCGCGCAGCTTCTCCACCTCGCTGCCGCCGCGCCCGATGACGACCCCGGGACGGCTCGTGTGCAGCGTGAGGATCACGCGCTTGGGCGTGCGCTCGATGACGGCGCGGCTCAGGCCCGCCCGCTTCAGGCGGGCCGACAGGTAGCGGCGGATCTCTTCGTCTTCGACCAGCTTCTCCGGCAGGTCGTCCTCCGCGTACCAGTTGGAGTCCCAGCCTTTGATGATGCCGAGCCGAAACCCGATTGGATGTGTTTTCTGTCCCAAAGCTCTGTGGTATCTGTCGTGGGAAAGTGCGTGCGTCCGTGCGTCAGGCCGTGATCGGTTCTTCGTCCGGCGTGCCGACGACCACCGTCAGGTGGCTGGTGCGCTTCTTGTAAGGGTGCGCGCGTCCCCGTGGCGCCGGCCGGAACCGCTTGAAGCGGGTCCCTTCGTCCACGCGGATCTCGCGGATCACCAGGTCGCCCTCGTCGATGCGCTCGTCCGGGTTCTTGTCGATCAGGTTGTAGACGGCCGACTGAATCGTCTTCAGGATCGGACGCGTGGCGGCCTGCGGCATGAACGTGAGCGTGTTGATGGCCTCTGCCACGCTCTCGCCGCGCACCACGTTCACCACCCGGCGCATCTTGCGCGGCGAACTGCGAATATGTTTACGTACCGCTCGTGCTTCCATAATCCGTTCTGCGATGTTGGATGTTGGATGTTGGACCCGGCTGCAGGCTCGGCCCGATGCCGATCGTTCAACACCTAAACTCGTTACCGTTTAACGCGCTTGTCCTTTCGGCCCATCGAATGGCTGCGGAACGTCCGCGTCGGCGCGAACTCGCCCAGCCGGTGCCCCACCATGTTCTCGGTCACGTAGACCGGGATAAACTGCTTGCCGTTGTGCACGGCGAAGGTGTGCCCCACAAAGTCCGGCGTAATCATCGACGACCGGCTCCAGGTCTTGACGACCTTCTTCTTGCCGGAGTCGTTCAGCGCGTCGACTTTACGCTGGAGCTTGTAGTATACGTAGGGTCCCTTTCGGAGAGATCGTGCCATAACGTTGTGGGTCGGATGATCAGCGGCGGGCGTTCAGGCCAGGCGCCGCCTCACCTTACTTCTTCTGATTGCGGCGACGGACGATGTACTTGTTGGACGGCTTGTTGCGCTTGCGCGTCTTGTAGCCCTTGGCGGGCACGCCCTTCGGCGAGCGCGGGTGCCCGCCCGAGGCCTTGCCTTCACCCCCACCCATCGGGTGGTCGATCGGGTTCATGGCCACGCCGCGCGTCTTGGGACGCACCCCGAGCCAGCGCCGGCGTCCGGCCTTGCCCAGGTCGATGTTCATGTGATCCGGGTTGCTCGTGGTGCCGATGGTGGCGCGGCAGCGCCCGGGCACGAGGCGCACCTCGCCGGAGGGCAGCTTCAGGCTCACGTACTTCCCCTCGCGGGCCGTGACCTGCGCGTACGTCCCGGCCGAGCGCGCCATCTGGGCGCCCTTGCCGGGCTTCATCTCGATGGCGTGCACGAAGGTGCCGAGCGGGATGTTCTCCAGCGGCATGCAGTTGCCCGCCTCCGGCAGCGCATCGGCGCCGTTCACCACCGTCTGCCCGACTTCGATGCCATCGGGCGCGATGATGTAGCGCTTCTCGCCGTCGGCGTAGGCCAGGAGGGCGATGCGGGCCGAGCGGTTCGGGTCGTACTCGATGCTCGCCACGCGGGCCGGAACGCCGTCCTTGTTGCGCTTGAAGTCGATGATGCGGTAGCGGCGCTTGTGGCCGCCGCCCTGGTGGCGCACCGTGATCCGGCCGTGGCTGTTGCGGCCGCCCTTCTTCTTGAGCGGCGCCAGCAGGCTCTTCTCCGGCTCGGTCTTCGTGATGTCATCGAAGGCCGAGACCGAGCGCTGCCGCTGGCCGGGCGTGTTCGGCTTGTATTTCTTGACTGCCATAACGGGAAATCCTATTGGGTGGGCGTACCTGCGTCGGCGTCGCGCCGGGCTTTGCGCCCACGGTGCTTAAATCTGCTCGAAGAAGTCGATCTGCTCGCCCTCGGGGTCGATCGAGACGATGGCCTTCTTGTAGTAGGCCGTGCGTCCCTCCGTCACGCCGGTGCGCGTGAACTGGCGGCGGCGCTTGCCGCGCTGGATCATGGTGCGCACGCCCGTAACGATGACGCCCGGATACCGGGCCTCGACGGCCTTGCGGATCTGGACCTTGTTCGCCTTCATGTCGGCCACGAAGGCATACTGGCCCTGCTCCATCAGGTGCGTCAGCTTTTCGGTCACCAGCGGGCGGATGAGAACGTCTCTACTCATGGCGTTTTTCGGTTTCGGGCGGGAAGCAGCGGCGGGCGGATGCGTTACTCAGCGGGCACCGGCTCGGCCGTGCCGAAGGTGTTGCGGAGGACGTCGAAAGCGCCTTCTTGCAGCAGGATGACCTGGGCCTTCAGCACGTCCAGCGTGGAGGCGTTGCGGGCCTCCTTCACAGTCACCTTGGGCATGTTGCGGCTAGACTTATACATCGCGGGCTCATGCGCGGTGGTCAGGATCAGCACTTTCTGATCGACCAGCTCGAGCTCCTGCAGCATCTCGGCGAGCTGCCGCGTGTTGGGCACGTCCAGCGAGAAGTCCTCGACGACGCGCAACGCCTCGTCCTGCGCCTTGGCCGAAAAGGCCGAGCGCCGGGCCAGCTGCCGCGTCTTCTTGTTGAGGTCCAGGTCGTAGCTGCGCGGGCGAGCGCCATGAGCGCGGCCACCCGTCTTGCGGATGGGCGACTTGGCATCGCCGGCCCGGGCCAGCCCGGTGCCTTTCTGGCGATACAGCTTGCGGCGCGAGCCGCGCACGTCGCTACGCTCTTTGGTCTTGTGCGTGCCCTGTCGCGCGCCCGCCTGAATCCGGCGCACATCGAGCCAGACGACGTGCTCGTTCGGCTCGATGCCGAAGATTGCGTCGTCGAGCATCACCGTGCGGCCCGTCGACAGACCGTCCTGACTGTAAACGTCTAATTCCATGGGTATCTGGCATGAGGAACGCAGTCGAGGCGCCGGGGAGCCTGTGCTGCCCCCGCGGGCTCGGCGCTATTCCCTAGTTGCTTTTCTTGTATAGCTCGATCGTCCCCCCTTTCGGGCCGGGCACGCTGCCCTTGACCAGGATCAGGTTGTGATCCGGCAGGATCTGCATCACGCGCAGGTTTTGCACCTTGGCGCGCTGGTTGCCCATGCGGCCGGCCATGCGCATGCCCTTAAACACGCGCGACGGGTCGGACGAGGCCCCGATGGAGCCCGGCGCCCGCTCGCGGTTGTGCTGACCGTGCGTGCGGTCGCCCACGCCGCGGAAGCCGTGCCGCCGGACGACGCCCTGGAAGCCTTTCCCTTTCGAGATGCCCAGCACGTCGATCAGCTCGCCTTCTTCGAAGACCTCCTCGACGCGCACTTCGTCGCCGAGGGCGACCTCCAGGTCGAACTTCCGAAACTCTTTGATATAGCGCTTCGGCGTCGTCCCGGCGCGGTCGAAGTGACCCTGCATGGCCTTGGTGGTCTGCTTCTCTTTCTTGTCTTCGAAGGCCAGCTGGACGGCATCGTAGCCGTCATCGCCGCCGGCGTCCTTGACCTGCGTGACCACGTTCGGGCCCGCCTGGATGACGGTGCAGGGAACGTCGTTCCCCGCATCATCGAAGATGCTCGTCATCCCGATCTTTGTTCCAAGCATTCCGCTCATTGCAATCCTCGTTGGGTTGTGGCGACCGGTGCCGCCGGATTGGTAAGCGCTCTAGTGAATTCGTGGGCTTACTGGCGCGTGACCGTGATGGTCACCGTGCCCTCGTAGGTGTTGACGCCGAAGATCTGATTGATCAGCGCCGCCTGTCCGCTCAACTCGATCTGGTCGTTGTTGACCACCGTGTAGTTCAGCGGCAGCGTCACGCCCAGCGAGGGAACCACGAGGCTCACCTGCGTCTCGGTGGCGCTGTAGGTGCCCGCCAGGGTCACGTCCGTCTGTCCGGCGGCCTCGGCGGCTTCGTTGTAATCCAGCACCAGCTCGTAATCGCGGTTCGCCTCGAACGTCACGATGAGGCTGTTGACCGTCTGCTGCAGCGGCCCTGTCAGGTCGCCGTTGACGGTGTCCTCAATCTGAGTGAGGGCCCAGGTGCCGACGAAGACGTCTGCCGGATCGTCCTCATCGTCGCTGTCGCAACCGACAAACGAGACGAGCACGAAGACGGCCAGGGTCGAGTACAGAAGCTTGCGTAGCGTATTCATCAGGGGTCCTCCGTTCAAAATAGGTTGTTGGTACAGGGTTCTCGGCGCACCGCGCGGGTTACACCTTGATTTCGACGTCCACGCCGCTGGGCAGCTCCAGCTTCATCAACGCATCGACCGTCTTGCTGGAGGTCGACAGAATATCGATCAGGCGCTTGTGGCTGCGCGTCTCGAACTGCTCGCGGCTCTTCTTGTTGACGTGCGGCGAGCGCAGCACGGTGTAGATCTTCTTCTTCGTGGGCAGCGGAATCGGCCCGCTCACCACGGCGCCCGTCTGCTTGACGGTGCGGATGATCTTTTCCGCGCTCTTGTCGATCAGCGAGTGATCGTACGACTTGAGCTTGATGCGGATTTTCTGCTGAGTCGGCATGGTCTATAGTGGTTTCTTGGTTCCAGGTTGCTGGTTACTGGCTCGGCTGCGGGGCCCATTCTCCAGTAACCCGCAACCAGTAACCTGTAACCGTACTTAGTCTAGAATCTTCGTTACGACGCCTGCGCCGACGGTGCGGCCGCCCTCGCGAATCGCGAAGCGCAGGCCCTCCTCCATCGCCACCGGCTGAATCAGCTTCACCTTGAAGGTCGTG
>JAAAPH010000269.1 GCA_009908415.1 Bacteroidota bacterium | reverse complement strand
CGAGGGCCGGCTCGTAATCGCCGACTCCTGGCCCGGCCAGATGCGCACCGTCTACAAGAACCACGATCGCTTCGAGGAGACGTACTTCTCGCAGGTGCCCGGCACGTACTTCACGGGCGATGGCTGCCGCCGCGACGAGGATGGCTATTATTGGATTACCGGCCGCATCGATGACGTGCTCAACGTGAGCGGCCATCGCATCGGTACGGCAGAGCTGGAGAGCGCCCTCGTGTCCCACGATGCGGTCGCTGAGGCCGCCGTGGTGGGCTATCCGCACGAGGTCAAAGGGCAGGGCATCTTCGCCTACGTCACGCTCGTGAAAGACGTCGAGCCCGGCGAAGCGCTTCGGGAGGAGCTGATCCAGCACGTGGGCGGGCAGGTCGGACCCATCGCCAAGCCGGATATGCTCCTGTTTTCGCCCTCGCTCCCGAAAACGCGATCCGGCAAGATCATGCGGCGCATCGTGCGCAAGATTGCCGCCGGCGAGTACGATGACCTCGGCGACACGTCGACCCTGGCCGATCCGGGCGTCGTGGAGGAACTCATCGCCGAACGCAAGGAGCTGTGACGCGCCGCGGCCTGCCGCGTGCGCCCCACCCCAAAGACGCCGTCCGGAGTGGCTGGCCTTCTTCTGGCGCCTCCGTGCCTGACTTCGGCGCCTCGCCCCGAGCCGCGAGGCCGCATCCTGGACTCATTTTCCTACTGCATTGGACGAAAGCGAGAGGTGGCCCCTATGGCCGACGTACCCAAACCGAATATCGACCGCGTCACGTACTGGAGAAAAACCATCCGCCGCAGCCTCATTCTGCTGACCGTCTGGTTTGTGGTAGGCTATGGGATGAGCATCTTTCTCGCTGAGCCGCTCAATGCCATCAACTTCGGGGGGATTCCATTGGGCTTCTGGATGGCCCAGCAGGGCAGCATCTTCGTCTTCGTCGCCCTGATTCTCATCTATGTCCTCAGCATGCAACAGCTCGACCGCGAAGCCGGGGTCGAGGAAGTCGAGTCCGAGCTGTCACCCCCACCATCCTCGCACTGAGCGAGCCCCCACGACACCCCCATCACGGCCGCACCTCAGCGGATACATCATCATGAGTATTATTGGCTGGACGTTTCTTTGGGTGGGAATCACCTTTTCGGTGTACATCGGCATTGCCGTTTGGAGCCGGGTGTCGGATACCGCCGGCTTCTACGTGGCGGGGCAGGGCATTCCCGCCGTCGCCAATGGCATGGCCGTCGGCGCCGACTGGATGAGCGCGGCCAGCTTCATCTCAATGGCGGGACTGGTGTCGTTCATGGGCTTCGACGGATCGGTCTACCTCATGGGCTGGACGGGCGGATACGTGCTGCTGGCCATCCTCCTCGCACCCTTCCTGCGCAAGTTCGGCGAGTACACGGTGCCCGACTTCGTCGGGAAGCGCTACTATTCGAACACCGCGCGCGTCGTGGCCGCCGTGGCTGCCATCTTTGTCTCGTTTACGTACGTGGCCGGCCAGATGCGCGGGGTGGGCGTCGTGTTCAGCCGCTTCCTCGAAGTGTCGGTAACCTGGGGCGTGATCATCGGGATGTGCATCGTGGCCGTCTATGCCGTGCTCGGCGGCATGAAGGGCGTGACCTGGACGCAGGTCGCCCAGTACTGTGTGCTCATCGTCGCCTACCTCATTCCGGTCTTTGCCATCGCCTACACGCTGACGGGCAACCCCATCCCGCAAATTGCCATCGGCGAGGTGCTGCCGCGGCTCGACGGGTTACAGCAGGAGCTCGGCCTGGGGACCTACAGCGGGCCGTTTAGTAATCTGAGCATGCTGAACGTCTTTTGTATCACGGTGGTGCTGATGACCGGCACCGCGGGCCTGCCGCACGTCATTGTGCGCTTCTACACGGTGAAGGACGTGAAGAGCGCGCGCTGGTCGGCCTTCTGGGCGCTCCTCTTCATCGGGCTGCTCTACACGGCCGCGCCGGCCGTGGCCATGTTTTCGCGCTTCTACATCCTCGACTCGTTCGCCCAGGTGGGCGCGACCGGCATGCAGGAGCTGAGCTGGATCCAGAACTGGGCCCAGACCGGCCTCATCCAGACCGGCCAGTGGTCCGAGGGCATGTCGCCCGAGGCGCTGCTCAGCACCATCGACCGCGACATCATCGTGCTGGCCACGCCCGAGCTGGCGAACCTATCGAACTGGGTCGTCGGGCTCGTGGCCGCGGGTGGACTGGCCGCCGCGCTCTCGACCGCCTCCGGCCTGATGATCGTGATCAGCTCCTCGCTCGCGCACGACATCTACGGGGAGATCATCAATCCGCAGGCTACGGACCAGCGGCGCCTGCTCGTCGGGCGCATCGCCATCTTCGGGGGGCTGATCGTGGCGGGCGTCCTCGGCATCTATCCGCCGGGCTTCGTGGCCGAGGTGGTGGCCTTTGCCTTCGGCCTCGCTGCGGCCAGCTTCTTCCCGATTCTGGTGCTCGGCATCTTCTGGAAACGATGCAACCGCCAGGGGGCCGTCTGGGGCCTGGTGACGGGCCTCGCCTTCACGTTCATCATGATCGTGCTCATGCGGGCGCATGTGGTGGTGCCCGGTGTGCAGGACCCCATCATCGAGAGCTTCATGGGGATCAATGCGCAAGGCATTGGCATCGTGGGCATGGTCCTGAACTTTATCGTGACCTACGTGGTGACGAAGGCGACGCCCGCTCCGCCGCAGGAAGTGCAAGACATCGTCGAGCAGATCCGCTACCCGCGTACGCTGTCGGCCGAGGAGCTGCGCGAGGCCGCGGCCGAGGCCGGATAACACGCGCCGTGAAGGCCACTTGACGCCCGCCACGCGGGGGCCTCCAGAGGGCTCTGTGCTGCGCGACGTCGGAAGGCGGCGGGCCCGGCCATGCCCCCTGTCGCAGGCCTCTGCTCGTTTCTTGTCGTACCGTTATCTGTCATGAGCTCCATCAACGCCTCGGGGTGCGTCAAGCATCTGCTCATCGCATCCGGTTTGCTGCTGGCCGTCATCGGGTATGCCCTCGTGCAGAACTGGGATGCGTTCTCGCTCATGTTCGATAACATGACGGCGATGGGCGAGGGGGCGGCCCAGGCCGAGGCGCTCCGCACCCCGGCAGACCTCGTTGACTACCTCGCTGCGCACCCGGAGCAGGTGTCGCTCGTGGCGTACGACCTCGGGGCGGAAGAGGAGGGCATCTTCTACCAGGCCGATACGCTACGGCCCCTTGCCAATGTGCCCGATGTGCTGCTGCTGGCGGCCTATGCCCGGCAGACCGACGCGGGACGGCTGGATCCGGACCGGCACGTGGCGCTTGACTCGATCGCTGTGTACGCCTTGCCCGGCGCGGGCGAAAGCCGGCACCAGCGGGCCCGCACGCAGTGGAGGGCGGCCGGTTACGTGGGCGCGGACAGCACGGTGGCGCTGCGTCACCTCGTGGACGGCGCGATCCGCTACAACGACGCGGCGGCGGCCGACTGGCTGATGCGCACCGTGGGTTCGGCCCGGCTCCAGCGGGCCACCGAAGCGCTCGGCCTTGCCCGTAGCGAGCCGCCCCTGCCGAGCAGTGGCATGCAACTGGTGTGGAGTCGTCACGACCAGGCGGTCCCCCCGTCGGCCCGCATCGACACCCTCCGCGTGATGCACCGGCCTGCCATCGTGGAGCGCGCCTATCGTCAGGTGGAGCGGCTGCGGCGCGACACGGCGTTTCGGCGGCTCGAACGCGAGCGACTTGCCCGCCACGGCTCGGGGCTGAGTTTACGGCAGCAGCGGACGCTCGCGCGCCAGACGGTGCCGCGCGGCACGGCCGCCGAGTACGCGAAGCTGCTGGAGCGCGTCGTCACCGGAACGTTTGCAACGCCTGGAGTCGCCGAGCGCATGCGAGCGCACCTGGAGCGCTCGGTCGCGAACGACTCGGTGGTTACCACGATCGAGGCCGTGGGGTCAAAGGGCGGGGCCATGCCGGGGCTCATCAGCTTTGCCGGGTATGCGCGCCGCGCCGATGCAGCTCCTCCCCGCATCGTTGTGCTCTTCGTGGAGCAGGTGCCGATGGCTGTGCTGTATCATCTGATGCAAACGGGGCTCGACAAAGGTCTGCAGCTTCGGCTGCTCGGGGACGACGCCTTTTTCCGGGAAGTGCGCGCACAGCTCACCCCTCTTGGGGGGGCAGCCACGCCACGCGATTGATTTATGGCATTTTTAATCCATCGCCTCCATCATCTTCGTGGCTCCGGTCCTACCTTGAACGCGCCCTCAACACAGCCAGGCGGGAGCCCGCTACAAATCGCTGGACGCCGTGCTCCATCGGCCGGTGCCGTGGTGGGCGCTCCAAGGGGGGCGCAGACGCCGACGAGGGCCCGCGCCTCTCCGCAGCCGACATCGGCACGCGACCGGCCTGGGATGACGCGTAACGAATCCGATCAATAAACGAGGACATCTTTCCATGCGAGACGTTTACATCGTATCCGCCGTGCGGTCGGCCATTGGCCGCTTCGGCGGGGCCCTCAAAGACCATTCACCCGTGGACCTCGCAGCGCCCGTGATGGAAGCGGCCATGGAGCGTAGCGACGCGCCCAAGGACGCGCTGGACTTGGTGGTGTTCGGCAACGTGTTGCGCGCCGGGCAGGGCCAGCTTGTGCCGCGACAGGCCGCCATCGAGGCCGGCATCCCGAAGGAGGTCGACGCCATGGCCATCGACATGGTGTGCTCATCGGGCATGATGAGCGCGATGAATGCCGCGACCATGATCAAGGCCGGCGAGGCCGATCTGCTCCTTGCGGGCGGCGTCGAGTCGATGTCCGGCGCCGGGTTCTACCTCTCGTCCGACGCCCGGTGGGGATACAAGTTTGTGATGGGCGACGGCGCCAACCTCCAGGACATCATGTTTCGCGATGGCCTCTCCGATCCGATGAGCGGAGAAGCTATGGGCGAGCAGACGGAGCGCCTTGCCGAGGAGGAGGGCGTGACCCGCGAGGCGCTCGACGCGGTGGCGGCGATGTCGCACCAGCGTGCAGCGGAGGCCACGGAGGAAGGCCGCTTCGCCGATGAGATCGTGCCCCTCGAATACCGAGACCGGCGCGAGACGATGACGCTGGAAGAAGACGAGGGCATCCGGGCGGACACGACGCCTGAGGGGCTGGCCACCCTGCGGCCCGCGTTCACCGAAGACGGCGTGCTTACCGCAGGCAACAGCAGCCAGATCAGCGACGGCGCGGCGGCGCTCCTGCTCGCGAGCAAAGAGGCCATCGACGAGTACGGCCTGACCCCCCTCGCCAAGATCCTGGGCAGCTCATGGGCCGCCGGCGAGCCGTGGCGCTTCCCCGAGGCGCCGCTCCCGGCCGTCCAGCGCGTCTCTGAAAAAACGGGCATCGGAGTGGACGACTTCGATCTCGTGGAGAACAATGAGGCGTTTGCGATCAACAGCGTGCTGATGCAGCGTAAGCTCGGCGTGCCCTACGACAAGCTGAACGTGCACGGCGGAGCCATCGCACTCGGCCATCCGATCGGCTGCTCGGGCGCGCGCATCATGGTGACGCTTCTTCATGCGCTGCGTCAGCGGGGCGGCGCGCTCGGACTGGCATCCATCTGCCACGGTACGGGCGGCGGGACGGCGCTCGCCCTTGAACTCGCTGAATAATCCTTCGGGGAAGTACCGCGGTCGAGGTCCAGGCGCGACGTGTGTCGCAGCCCGCCGACGAGGTCAGGGCGGCGGGCGGAGCTGCGTCGTCGCGGTCGCGGTCGTGTCGCTTCGGAGAGAGAACGGGGACGAACGGCGGTCCGGGGCCGCGTACCGGCCCAGGAAGCGGTCGGTGTAGGCGCGGGGCCGGCGCGCCACAAAGGAAGCATTAGGGGCCGGCCGCGTCCACCCTTCCCAGGCGGCCGCTGGGGCCGGTGAGACGTCGAGCAAGGA
>JAAAPH010000426.1 GCA_009908415.1 Bacteroidota bacterium | reverse complement strand
GATCGCCGGTTGGATGCCGTACTCTTCGCGGCCGATGTCGATGAGGTCGCGGTAGCGGTTGGCGACCCACTGCAGGTCGTAGTCGGCGCCCACCGTGTCGGGGATCGTCTGGATGTGCTCTGCGCCGATGTCCGCTGCCATGCGCATCCGCCGGCGTGTGGCGTCCAGGGAGGCCTCCCAGGCGTCCGGGGTAGGGGGCAGGGCGTTCCACAGGCCGATCACGCTGGGCACGAACAGGCCCCGGTCTTTGATCTCCCGGCCCAGGTCCTTCAGGTTGCCGCCCTGCGCCTCGAACTCTTCAAGTTCGCCGTCCCACGGCTCGATCGCGTCGAATCCCGCCTCGGCAGCGATCCGCACCTTCTCGGAGAGCGACGCCGGCCGGATGGTCGCCGTGTCCAGGCAGATCGGCCACGGGCTGACGCCGTTCTGATACCGGTCGTCGGATGCGGCGCGGGCCGGGGCATCGTGCGAGCCCAGGGTAGACAGCGAACTGCCTACGACGCCTGCCGCGCCGAGGCCGATAAAATCTCTCCGTTTCATGGACGGACTGTACTTGTGAGGAATGAGGTGAGGTCACGAACGCAACGGCGTACGAAGAGCGGCTGCGACACACGGATCGTCAGGGAGTCCCGTCCGCTCCTGTCCGCCGCCTCGTCGGCCATCGACGATAAGCGACGATAAGCAACATAGCGAACAGACGCGTGGGGATCACCCGCCTGGCTTGCCATGCACCGTGAGCTGCGCGGGGTGCACCGCGACGGCGCGAAGCCAAAAACAAGAGGCCCGCCCCCACGGGGAACGGGCCTCGGTTGCACGTTGGTATGCATCAGCGTGAGGGGCACAGCCTCGGGCCGTGCCGTTGGTCGGGGGTTAGTCCTCCTCGTCGTACGCGAACGTCTCCTGCACGGAGCGATCCTGTTTGTGGATGATGAGACGGCTCGGCACATGGGCCTTGGCCTCCTCGCGCGCCGCACTGACGGCTTCTTTCTTCGTCTCATGGACGCTCGTGGCCCGTTCGGCGCCTTCGCGCTTCACCGCCCAGCCCTTCTCATGAGGCGAGACGTGGTAGACGGTCGTCCCGGTTGTCCCCTGGCGCGCTTCGAGGACGGCCGAGAGCGCATCGAGCTTCTCCGAAAGCCGTGTGACCTTCCCCGACAGCTCTTCGACTTCGTCGCGGGTCGGCATGCCGACCCGGCCCAGCGTGTCGGTGAGCGTGTTGGACACGGCGCGCTCGACGGATTGGGCGGCGTCGGAGAACGTCTGCGACGCACTCGTCACCGATTGGCTCGCCTGCTCTTGGCGCTCCTTGAAGCGCTGCATCGAGGCCTCGATCTGCTTGCGGCCCCGGCCCTCGAATTCTTCCCCGCGCTCGACGAGGTTCTTGAAAATCTTCTCGCCCTCTTCCTCGACGCGCGAGAGCGCGCCCAGGCCGGCCAACCAGATCTCGCGGCCGCGCTCGGACAGTTCGCTCGGCAGGTCCGCAATGCCGACCGGTTCGTTTTCTTTGCGGTTGGTGTCAGTCATAGTGATCCCTCCATCGTATTTTGTGCACAGCATAGCACGTGTATCGGTACCCAGCCGACTGCCAAGCAACAGCATCGGCTTCGTAATAAAGAATAACGCGGCGCGTCATTGGTTCCCGGTCGGTGTGACGCGGCGCGTTATATCGGCGTATTCGGCAAGCCTTCATGGAGCGTGGAGCCGGACCGGCGCATTGCTGTCAACCTGTCAGGCCCACGCGGTGTGGTATGTTTTTCGTGCTTAACCGCAGTGAGAATAAATGGTGCTCGGCCCAGCACCGCCCGGTCCGCACGGCGGACCCCATTCGTACACCCCATCGCAAACGACCAACGATCTATGAACTTGCAGAAATTCACGGTGAAGGCGCAGGAGGCCGTGCAAAAGGCCACGGAGCTGGCTGCCTCCGAGAACCACCAGGGCATCGAACCGGCCCACATCCTGAAGGCCTTTCTCACCGACGCCGACAGCATCGTCGTGTCCATCCTGCGGCGGCTGGGGGTGAACCTCAATCGCGTCCGCGAGAAGGTCGACGCGCGGATGGAGGCGTTTCCGGTCGTGACCGGCGCGAGCGTCTCCGGCCAGTACCTCGCCGAGGAGACGAAGAAGGTGTTCGACCGCGCCCGCGCCGAGGCCGACCTGCTCGGCGACGAGTACGTGTCGAGCGAGCACGTCCTCGTCGGCCTCGTCGAGAGCAAGGACGAGATCGGTCAAGTCTTGCGCGATCAGGGCGCGGACAAGGATAAGGTGTTGCAGGCGCTCGACGACGTGCGTGGCACGCAACGCGCCGACGATCCGCACGCCGAGAGCCGCTACGAGGCGCTCGACCGCTTTGCGCGCGACCTGAACGACCTCGCCCGCCAGGGTAAGATCGACCCCGTCATCGGCCGGGATCAGGAGATCCGTCGCGTGCTGCAGATCCTCTCACGCCGCACCAAGAACAACCCCGTGCTGATCGGCGAAGCCGGCGTCGGGAAGACGGCCATTGCGGAGGGCATTGCCATCCGCATCGTGCAGGGCGATGTGCCCGAGAGCATGAAGTCGAAGCGCATCGTGGCGCTCGACATGGGCGCGCTCGTGGCCGGCGCGAAGTACCGCGGCGAGTTTGAGGACCGGCTCAAGGCCGTCGTCAACGAGGTGAGCGAGTCGGACGGCGAGATCATCCTCTTCATCGACGAGCTGCATACGCTCGTGGGCGCGGGCGCCGCCGAGGGGGCCATGGACGCCGCCAACATCCTGAAGCCGGCGCTGGCCCGTGGCGAACTCCGCGCGATCGGCGCGACGACGCTCGACGAGTACCGCAAGCACTTCGAGAAGGACCGCGCGCTGGAGCGTCGTTTCCAGACCGTGCTCATCGAAGAGCCGTCCGTGGAAGACACCGTGTCCATCCTGCGCGGCCTGAAAGAGCGCTACGAGGTGCACCACGGCGTGCGCATCACCGACAGTGCGCTCGTGGCTGCCGCCGATCTCAGCGAGCGCTACATCACCAGTTGCCCGACAAGGCCATCGACCTCATCGACGAGGCCGCCGCGCGCCTGCGCATCGAGATCGACTCCATGCCCGCCGAGCTCGACCAGTTGGAGCGGCAGATTCGTCAGCTCGAGATCGAGCGCGAGGCCATCAAACGGGACGACAACCCGGAGAAACTCTCCAGCATCAACGAGGAGATCGCCAACCTCGAAGACACGCGCGACGAGTTGCGCGCCCGCTGGAGCGAGGAGAAGGACCTCATCAAGACGGTCCAGCAGGCGAAGGAGCAGATCGACCAGCTCCGCGTGGAGGCCGAGAACCTGGAGCGCGAGGGCAACTACGACAAGGTGGCCGAGATCCGCTACGGCAAGATCCCCGAGCTGCAAGAGCAAGCCGAAGAGGCCAACGCCCAACTCGAAGAGATCCAGCAGGATGGCGCGCTCCTGAAGGAGGAGATCGACGACGAGGACATCGCCGAGATCGTTTCCAACTGGACGGGCATCCCGGTCTCGAAGATGCTGGAGAGCGAGCGGCAGAAGCTCCTCCGCATGGAGGATGAACTGTCCAAGCGCGTCGTGGGCCAGCCCGAAGCCATCACGGCCGTCTCCGATGCGGTGCGCCGCGGACGGGCCGGCATGCAGGAAGAGACGCGGCCCATCGGCTCGTTCATCTTCTTGGGCACCACGGGCGTCGGCAAGACGGAGCTGGCGAAGTCGCTCGCCGCGTTCCTCTTCAACGACGAGGACGCGATGGTGCGCATCGACATGAGCGAGTACCAGGAGCGCCACACAGCCAGCCGCCTCATCGGCGCGGCGCCGGGCTATGTGGGTTACGAGGAAGGCGGTCAGCTGACCGAGGCCGTCCGCCGCAAGCCGTACTCGGTGGTGCTGCTCGACGAGATCGAGAAGGCGCACCCGGAGATCTTCAACGTGCTCCTGCAGGTCCTCGACGACGGCCGGCTCACTGACAACCAGGGCCGGACGGTCGACTTCACGAACACGATCATCATCATGACGTCGAACATGGGCTCCGAGATCATCTCCGAGCGCATGGCCGGTACCGAAGACGGGCACCTCTCCGACGCCGAGCAGCAGAAGCTCGAAGAGGAGATCATGAGCCTGATGAAGAAGCGGCTGCGGCCCGAGTTCCTGAACCGGATCGACGACATCGTCATGTTTCGTTCGCTGGGCCGCGGCGAGATCCGCGAGATCGTCGAGATCCAGTTCCACCGCATCGCGCGGATTGCCCAGCGGAACCACGACCTTACGCTGGAGCTCTCGGACGCCGCGAAGGACTGGCTCGCCGAGCGCGGGTACGACCCGGCCTTCGGCGCGCGGCCGCTCAAGCGCGTCATGCAGCGCAATGTGTCGAACGCGCTGGCCGAAGAGTTGCTCGGCGGTTTTATCACGGACGGCGACACGGTCCGCATCGACCTGGCGCCGGACGAGAGCGGTCTCACGTTCGAGACGGTGAAAGCCTCCACGGTCGATGCCGCCGGGGCCGCCGGGCCGTCCGGCGATGGCGCACCGCCCGTCGAGGCCTAGCGTAAAGTGCCATTGCGAGCGTAGGATGCCGCCGTCTTCCTCCGGGGAGGCGGGCGGTTTTTTGTGCTCGCAAACGGGATGCACATCGCCCTGTAGACCACCACGCCCCGAGTGGAATGGAGATGTAATCCGGGCTCTCTTGGAGCGTTTTGACGGTGAGTTTGGCGCAACCTGCCGGGCCGGCGCGCCCTGAAGTGGTAGCTGATCGGCGTGTAGCTCATCTTAACAACTCATCTTAATAAGCAACCCACGTGGCTGGTAGCTCCATGGCGTGATGCCACCCACGCGGTCGTGCAGTGTTCGACGTCCCCCTGTGGAGCGCCCCCTGTGTCATGGCAACGCTCCGATCGCTATTGGGCCTTGTCCTCACGCTCATCGGCACCACAGCGACTCGCATGCGCACGGAGCACTGGCAGCGCATCGCGCAGATGGAGCGGCGGCTGGAGCAGCTCGAATCCAAGAGCGGGCTGCTGCGAACGCCAACGCCCGCTTCATCCGTGGTGCCGCCTCAGAGCGCTGATTGTGCCCCCGGCGCGGTTCTGTGGCGTGGTTGAGCCCGAGTTCGCGCTCTATGGGGTGAGGTGCATTCCGTACAGGCCCGGCACCTCATACGTATTCCATCCAAAAGATTCCCTCTGTTTCCATGCGTGCTCTTCGCTTTCTGCCCGTTCTCTTGGGCGCCGTGCTTCTCACAGCTAGTGCCGCCCACGCCCAACCGACCACCGCGTTCACCTACCAGGGCTACCTCGAAGAGGACGGCGGCCCAGCCGCCGGCACGTATGACTTCCGCTTCATCCTCTACGATAGCGAGTCTGGCGGCAGTCAGGTCGGCGACACGGCCACCCGCGAGGATGTGAGTGTGACGGGCGGCGTGTTTGCCGTGGAGCTGGACTTCGGCGCCGTCTTTGGGGCGGATCTGCGCTACCTGGAGGTGGCCGTGCGCGACGGGGGCAGCTCCGGAGGCTACACGACGCTGAGCCCGCGGGAGGCATTGCGCCCGGCGCCCTCGGCCCTCACGGCGCTGTCGCTGCCGAACGTGACGGTGGACGGTGACGGCAAGGTGGGCATCGGCACGGAGACGCCGTCGAGCCCGCTGACCGTGAGCGGCGCCATCGAGTCGACGTCGGGCGGCATCATCTTCCCGGACGGGACGTCGCAGACGACGGCGGGCGTGAGCAGCGGCGGCGCGTGGAGCCTGGGCGGCAACGCGGGGACCGATCCGCCGAGCGACTACCTCGGCACGAGCGACAACACGCCGCTGGAGCTGCGCGTGAACGACACGCGTGGATTGCGCCTGGAGCCGTCTACGGTGAATAGCCGCGTCCAGGTGAACGTCATTGGGGGCAACCCGGAAAACCGTATTGAGGACGGCGCG
>JAAAPH010000353.1 GCA_009908415.1 Bacteroidota bacterium | reverse complement strand
CCGAGCACAAATCCTACGAGCGCGGCGATACGCTCACCGTGCAGGCTTTGCCGGATGCTGGACCGTTTGCCGTCGAGGACGTGCTCGGCGCCTAGCGCCAGGGCGGCAGGGATCGCTCCCTCCCCCCTCCCTTTTCCCGTTTCCCTCTTCCCCCAGCCTGGGTGCAACCATTTCGCGGATGCCCGTGTCTGTTGAAGAGTGAGGCCCCTCTGTACCCTTTTCCCGCTGCGGGCCGTCTCTTCCATGCACTGGATTGCTCACCAACCGACGCACCCAACCCATGCGCACGCCCCGTCCCCTTGTCCTCCTCGCCAGCGTTTTCCTTCTTGCGCTCACGGTCCAGACGCCCGTCCACGCCCAGGCGCAGCGCATCACCGACACGGTATCGCTCGACCCGAACGGCGCGGTCTCCATCGACAACCACGAAGGCTCGATCACGGTGACCACGTGGGACCGCAACGCCGTACAGTACGAGGTCGAGATCGACGCGCCGGAAGGCTCCGATGCATTCCGCAACACCGAAATCGAAGTCGACCATTCCAACCGGTCGCTCCGCCTCGCCACCACGCAGCGCGACCGCGATGACGACGGAAGCTGGTTCTCCTGGAACGGCGGCGACATCGCCAACGTGCACTACACGATCCAAATGCCCCGCACGGCCCGCCTCACCATCGACGACCACGAGTCCGATATCACCGTGACGGGCCTGCAGGCTGCGCTGCGCATCGACACGCACGAAGGTCCCATCCAGGTTGCCAACCAGCAAGGCGAGGTCACCATCGACAGCCACGAGAGCCGGATGGACCTGACGAACCTCACTGGCGCGCTAACCATCGACACGCACGAGGGCGACATCACCGTGGAGAACCTGCGCGGCGCCCTGGAGATCGATACGCACGAGGGCTCGGCCGACGTGTCGTTCGCGGCTCTTACGGACGATGTCGAGATCGACACGCACGATGGGCGCTTCACGCTCACCGTCCCGAGCGATGTGGGCTTCGACCTCCGCACGGACTTCAATGACGACGCCGACCTCGACGCGGATTTTGACATCGCGCGTCTCCGCATCGCGGACGACGATGAGGACGAGGTAAACTACCGCGGCGCCTATAACGGCGGCGGGCCGCGCATCGACCTGGAGGCCCACGACGGTCGCTTTACACTGCGCCGCCAGTAAGCGCACCCGGATTCATCAAGGCTCAACAGCGCGTGGGGTAGCAAATCCCCCTGCGTGCTGTATTTTTAGCGGCATGGGACCTTCTCGGTCTCATGCCGTTTTCTCTTTTCCGGAATGACCCCCACTTCCTCATGGCTACCGAACGCACCCTTGCCATCCTCAAGCCGGACTGCGTCCGCAAAGAACTGATTGGCGAAGTGATTCGCCGCATCCAAGAGGCCGGGTTCGCCGTCCGCGCCCTCAAGATGACCACGCTCACCAAGCGCGAGGCCGAAGGTTTCTACGCCGTCCACGAAGGAAAGCCCTTCTTCGACGAGCTGACCGACTTTATGTCGAGCGGCCCCTGCGTGCCCGTCGTGCTCGAAAAGGAGAACGCCATCCAAGACTTCCGCACGCTGATCGGCGCCACCGACCCCGCCGAGGCCGACGACGGCACGATCCGCAGCGACTTCGCCGACTCGGTCGGGCAGAACATCGTGCACGGCTCGGACTCCGTCGAGAACGGCCTCAAAGAGGCCGGCTACTTCTTCCCCGAACACGAGATCGTCGCAAATTCCTGAATCGCCGCCTGAATCCGATGCTGTCGCTGCTGTCGCCTGTTGCTGAACGCGAGGGGGAAAGGGAGAGTAGGCGCATGGGGGGACGCAAGAACGCCTCTTCGCATCTCTTTTTCCCGATCGCGCTCCCGCTTCTCTTTGCCCTCGCGCTGTGGGCGGGCTGTGCAGAGCCCGAGGCGCCGGCCCCGTCGCTGCAGACGGGCGCCGAGACGCTAATCGCGGACGACTTCGACGCGCTGGACGGGCAACGGGTGGGCCTGATCGTGAACCACACCGCACGGGTGGACACCGCGCACCTGATCGACCGGGTCGACCGCGCGCCGAACGTCGCGATTGGCGCGCTCTTCGGGCCGGAGCATGGGCTGCGCGGCACGGCCGATGCCGGCGAGAAGGTGGCCGACGGCGTAGACGACCGCACGGGGGCTCCGATCTACAGCCTGTACGGCACGAACCGCCAGCCGACGGCCGAGCAGTTGGAAGGCCTCGACGCGCTGGTGTTCGACATCCAAGACGTCGGCGCCCGGTTCTACACATACATCTCCACGATGGGCCTCGCCATGCAGGCCGCCGCGGAGCACGACCTGCCGTTCATCGTGCTGGACCGCCCCAACCCCCTCGGGGGGAACTACGTGTCGGGCTTCGTGCGGGAGCCGGAGCAGACCTCCTTCGTCGGCCAGTACCCGATCCCCATCGCCCACGGCCTGACGGTCGGCGAGTTGGCGCAGATGATTCAGGGCGAGGCCATGCTGCCGGGCCTGGAGTCGCTCGACCTGCGCGTCGTGGAGCTGACGGGCTGGGATCGCAGCACGCGCTGGCCCGCGACGGGGCGCGAGTGGATTCCGCCCAGTCCGAATCTGCCGACCTTTGAGACGGCCCTCGTATACCCGGGCGCCTGCTTCTTCGAGGCGACGAGCGCGAGCGCGGGGCGCGGCACCCAGCGGCCGTTCCTGCAGTTGGCTGCCCCTTGGCCCGAGGGCGCAGGGCAAACCCTGGCCGACACGCTGAACGCACGCGGCCTGCCCGGCGTGACGTTCGATTCGGTGACGTTCACGCCGCAGTCGATCCCCAACATGGCCTCGTCGCCACGGCTGGAGGGCACCACGCTGCACGGCGTCCGCTATCGGATTACGGACGCGAAGACGTTCGCCCCGGTGGAGGCCGGCGTGCACGTGCTCCACGCGTTCTACCAGCACGCCGTGGCGCGCGGCGACACGATGATTGCCCGGCCCGAGTGGCTAGCACGGCTGGCCGGCACCCCGCGCCTGCAGGCCTTGCTCGGGCGCGGCGCACGGCCCGCGGCCATTATTCAGGCCTGGGCCGATGAGGTGAACGCCTTTCGCGCGCGACGGCAGCCGTACCTGCTCTACTGATTGGCCGCGTCCGCTGCCGACGAGGCGCCCTCGTCGTCGGGCCGCCACACGATGGCATAGATGATTTCGAGGTAGCCGGCCAGGATGATAATAGGCGCGACGTAGAGCGAGATGAACCCGTACAACGCATTCTCGATCGCCATCAAGGCGTAGCCGAGCACCACAGCCAGCACGCCAGCGATCATCAGAACATAGTTGCGCCGCGTGAACACGAGCGGACGACGCATGCGACGGGAGCGAGACGGATTGGCCACGGCGAGGAGGCTGGTTTTGACGACAAGCAAGTATAGACGCGATCCCTCCGTCCCCACCGAGGTGGCACGGAGGGATACTCGACGCCGCCGCTGCGTTAGGTGCCAGCGCGGCGTGCGTACGCTAGGCCAAACCTGACCTGCCGCCGGAGGTTCCTTCGCGGCATCCAATTTGCCGCTTCGCTATGCCCGTACGCCCTGAACGCTCTGATGCTCGTCCCCGATTGCCCCGCGCCATGACGTCATTTGTGCCCGCCTTCGCCCCCTCTCGCCCTGCCGGACTGCTCAGCCTCTTGCTGTGCATCTCGATCTGGTTTCCGCCTCCGGCCCCGGCCCAGGACGGCCTGTCCGACCGAATCGACCAGGTGCTCCGCACCAGCCGGGCCGACCCGGTCTTTTGGGGCGTTTCGGTACGCGACGTGGAGTCGGGGCAGGTGCTCTACGAGCGCAACGCAGACCACGCTTTCTTGCCCGCCTCCAATCAAAAGCTGCTCACGGCGGCTACGGCCCTCGACGCGCTGAGCAGCACGCACCGGTACGAGACGACGCTGCATTTTGACGGCGCGGTCACGGATTCGGTGATGAGCGGCGACCTCATCATCAAGGGATCGGGCGATCCATCCTTCGGGAGCACGGAGGTCCGCGGCGACGACCCGCTGCGCGTCTGGGCCGAGCAGTTGGCCGCGATGGGCGTCCGGCGGATCGAAGGCCGCCTCATCGGCGACGACGATGCGTTCGATGACCGCCCCTATCCGGAGGGGTGGGACATCGACTACATCACGCGGCAGGCCAGCCGGTCCATGGGCGCCTCCACCAGCGGGCTGTCGTACAACGACAACGTGGTCATCGTCCAGGTTCGGGCCACGCGCCCCGGCGCACCGCCGAGCGTCCAGACCATCCCCGACGGCGTGTTGACCGTCAACAACGAAGCCACGACGAGTTCCCGCCGCTACGGCGCCGGCGTCCGGGTGGCCCGAGCCTTCGAGTCGAACGCGGTCAACGTCATCGGCTCCGTGCCTCGCTACTACCGCGGGTCGGTGGTCGTCCCGGTGGCCAATCCCACGATGCTCACGGTGCAGAGCTTTCATCAGGCCCTGCAGGAAGCCGGCATCGAAACCGACCTCGCGCTGGCGGACGTGGACGACCTGCCGAGCAAGCCGAACACCGGCAGCATCACCCCGCTCTTCGTCGAACTGTCGCCCCCCCTAGCCGACCTGCTGGCCGTGATGAACAAGGAAAGCAACAACCTCTACGCCGAGCAGATCTTTCGCACGTACGGCTGGGCCGGCTCGGTGCGCGGCGGGGCCAACCGGACCGAGCGGTTCATGCGCCGGGCCGGTGTGAACACGCGCGATATTCTCGTGCGGGATGGATCAGGACTCTCGCGCAAAGACCTCATCACGCCCGAAGCCATGGTGCAGATGCTCATCCACATGGACGCGCATCGGGAGCGGGCCGCATTTCTCTCGTCGCTGCCCCTGGGTGGGGAGCGCGGCTCGACGCTCGAATACCGCCTTCGCAACCGTCCCGTGCGCGCCAAAACGGGCTCGCTCCGCTTTATTCGCTCGCTGAGCGGCTACGCGACCCGCCCGGACGGCCGCCGCGTGGCCTTTGCGCTCTTCGCCAACAACTACACGGGCCCATCGTACCGCGTTACGAATGCGTTCGATGAGGTCGTCGCAATCCTCACCGCTTCCTCCGTTAGCTGATCGCTTCGTATGCCCTTCCTGGTCCGCTATGCACTAATTGGTGCCGGCGTCTTTGCGCTGCAATGGCTCGTGTTGGGACGCCTCACGCTGTGGGGCAGTTATCCCGACGCCGTCCTGCTCTTCGTCGCATGGGTGGGCCTGCGGGAGGGACGCCGCGTGGGTTCGCTGGCTGGCTTCGGGCTGGGCGCCCTGATGGATATTGCCTATGGCACATGGGGCATTTACATGTTTGCGAAGACGCTGGTGGGGTTCCTGCTCGGCCTCTTCCCCGCCGACCAGCGCGAGTCGCTCCGCCTGCAGCCGCGCCAGGGCTTTTTGGGCGGCCTCGTCGTGGCGCTGCTGCATAACGGCATCGTCGTCATCTTTCTGGCGCTGCAGACCGACGCAAGCAACAGCTTCATGGTGTTCGGGCTCTGGCTCGGCGCGGCGCTGTACACGGCGTTCGTGAGCGTGGTTGCCACCCTGTTCAGCGCGTCGTAACGGTCTGGCTCGGTTTCACGGTTGGAAGGTGGAAGGTTGAAGATGCTCACGCCTCTCCCATTTCTTCCTCCGTCTTCCCGCAGTGCCCGCGGCCAGACATCTAAAGGTGCGGATCGAAGGCTGATAGGATGCGCTGGCGCACCGGCGCATCGGGACCCGGCAGGGCCAGCGGAAGCCGCACGTGTTCTTCCATGTGCCCCTGCGCGGCCAACACCATCTTGATGGGCACCGGGTTGCTTTCGAAGAAGCACGCGCGCATGGCCAGCAGGAGCTCAAAGTGACGCCGGCGCGCCGCCGCGAAATCGCCGTCCAGCCCGGCCTGGACCATCTCCGAAAACCGCCGGGGCAGCACGTTGCTAATCACGGATACCACCCCGTCGCCCC
>JAAAPH010000499.1 GCA_009908415.1 Bacteroidota bacterium | reverse complement strand
CCGACGCGTGCGGTTCATCGATGCCACTGACCGTTACCCGCGCGTTCGCGCGCTCAGTTGGATCCTGAAGCAAGTTGATCCTAGCGTGCAGGAAGGACGTTCCGGGGTATGCGCGACCCGCAATGCTCCGGCATTGACCGACGCTGCTTGCGTCGGCCCTTCACCCCTTCAGTAGAGCGAAGGGAGACCGTCACCGCTTGTACTGGGGCGGGGACCCGTCCAGGGTGCGATAGCGATCCAGCAGGCGTTGCTGGCGAGAATCGTTGGGCATCGCGGTGCCACGGATGAAGATGTGCGCCGGCGCCGTGGAGAACTCGAAGGGGTCCCCCGACCAGACCACCACGTTTGCCACTTTGCCGGCCTCAAGTGTGCCGTGACTCTCCGCGATGCCCAGCACACGGGCGGGCGCCAGGGTGATAGCCTCCAGCGCTGCCTCGCGGTCGAGCCCGAACCGGACCGCATTGCCTGCCTCGAAGCGTAAGTTGCGCGCGTTGTGCGTATCCATTGTGGAAAGCACAATGGGCACGCCGGCCTCGGCGAGTCGCGCTGCGTTGTCGAACCGGGTGCCCAGCCGGTCGAACTCGGTCGGCAAGTTGCTGAGGGGTTTCAAGATGACCGGCGTGTCAGATTGCGCCAGCGCGTCGGCCCGCATCCACGCCTCGTGGCCGCCTTCGATCACCAGACGAGCGCCGTACGCGTTGGCGATGCGCAGGCTGGCGCTGATGTCACTGGCGCGGGCCGCGTGCATCACGAGAGGGATGTCCCCGTCGAGGACCGGAAGCAGCGCGGCAAGGTCCAAGCGGGAAGCGGCCACGCTTCGGGTGGCTCCGCGGGCGAAGGCATCGCGTTGGGCCCGGTAGAAGCGGGCGTCTTCGAACGCCTCGCGGAGGCGGAGAGAGAGGCCGCCGCGTCCGCCGCCCACGGCGTCGGCGCCGTCCGGCGTAAACGTGGCGTACAGGCCGGCGCCGTCACGGACGAGCATCGCGCTGAGGGGGCCGTCGATCAGGTCGATCACCGCGCTTTGCCCCGCGATGGCGCCGCCGCTCGGGGTGGCTGCCACCGTCGTTACACCGCCAAGCCGCGTCACGGGAATCACCGTCGAGTGTGGGTTGATGCCGTCCGTCACACGAAACGCCGCCCGGATAGGGTCTCCGCCGAGCGCGTTGTCTCGCGTGGACGACAGACTGCTTACTTCAACGAGCCCCATCGCGGTGCTCGCGTCGATCAGGCCGGGCGTGACCACCATGCCGGTGGCATCGATCTCCTGGGCTGCTGACGGGATGGCGACCTCACCGCGTTGCCCGACGGCGGCGATCCGGTCGCCCTCCACGAGCACCACGCCGTCCTCAATGACCGGACCGCTCACGGGGTGCACGGTGCCGCCCACAATGGCGGTCGGCTGGGCGTGAAGCGTGAGGCTGCTACCGAGAAGGAGCAGCGCGGTAAAAAGAAAGCAACGGGAAAACGAAAAATACATAATGCGGACGGATGGGGAAAGACGGCAGGAGTGGTGGAGCGTTACTCCGTGTCGGAGTTGATGAGCCCGACTTCGAAATCAGACTGGGGTTGGAGGCTTGGATCGCTGCGGTCGTAGCGCAGCACGCCATCGATCCAGACCTGGTCGGCGTGCGTGTACACACTGAACGGGTCGCCGGACCACAGCACGACATCTGCATTCTTGCCAACCTCCAGCGTGCCGGTCCGGTCTTCAATGCCGAGGGCCCAGGCAGGATGGGCGGTGATCCATCGCAGCGCCTCGTTGCGGGTCACATCGATCCCGGCGCGCCGGCCGGCGTGCATGGCCTTGGCCGCATCCTGGTTCAGGCGCTGAATGCCGAGGTCGCTATCCGAATGGAGAATCGCGCGCGCACCGGCCTCGCCGACGAGCGGGATGTTTTCGGGGATCCCATCGAACGCCTCCATCTTGAACCCCCACCAGTCCGACCACATCGAGGCCGAGACGTCGTGCTCGGCAAGCATGTCGCGAATCTTGTAGGCTTCGACCGCATGGTGAAAGGAGCGCACGTCGAACCCGAACTCCTGGGCCACCTGGAGCACCGTCGTCATGTCGTCGGCGCGGTAGCAGTGTACCTGCACGAGAATGTCGCCGCGTAGGGCACCTGCCAGCGTTTCGAGGCCAAGATCGCGACTGGGCGGGGCCCCGCTCGGGGCGGCGAGCCATTCGTCCCACGTCTCGCGGTAGTTCTGGGCGCGGATCAGCGCCTCCCGGTAGGTCGATACGACGCCCATGCGCGTACGGGGAAAGCTGCTGCCGCCTTTCGGATTTTCACCGCACGCCATCTTGAGCGAGTGCGGTGCGTTGGGAAAGATCATGTCCTGGGGCGTGCGGGCCGGGACCATCTTGACGGTCACGCCGCGTCCTTCGATCACGTCACCGCTTCCAGGAAGCAGGAGCGCGGTGGTCGTGCCGCCGGCCAGAGCGTGGCTAAATCCCGGCCCTTGCGGCCACACGCCGTGATCCATCCACAGCTGTGGGGTGGTCAAGCCCGCGTCGTTGTTGTCGTAGTGCGCCCCCACCTCGGGGGTGGCAGAGACGCCGAGGTGCGAGTGGCTGTCGATGAGTCCGGGCGTCACGTAGCGGTCGCTTCCGTCGATGACGGTTGCATGCGGCGGGGCATCGACCTCGGCGCCAAGGGCCACAATCTGGCCGTCTTCCAGCAAAATATCGGCATGGTGGAGCGTCTCGCCAGCGGCCGTCATGATGGTCGCGCCCCGGATGACGGTCGGGGGCACGGTAGGCGGCGCGTACGTCGATCGCCACGCGCCATGGCGGGTGCCGCGTCGCAGGGCGTCGAGCTCCGCTTCCGAGTACGAAGCGCGCGTCGATTCCGAGGCGGCCTCAGAATCGGCGGGATCGGCCGTTGGGGCCATGGGCTGCGGGGAAGCACACCCCCACCCGATGAAAACGACGACGAGGAGGGCAAGGGAGCGACGCAGAGACATGATATTCGGCAGGGGGCGCGTGGAAAGCCAGTAGATCCGTTCCAATCTCTTGATTACGCCGACCAAATGAAAGGCGGAAACAAACAGCTGTCCTGTTGCTCGGAGAGGATACGCATGTAAAGAGGAGAACGGTGCGCAGGGGAAGAAGAAATCATCCGTGGCGGGAATCAGTATAGGTGGTCTAAACCAAAACCCTACGCCATCAGACGCGGGATAGAGTAGCGGGAAACGTCTCTTTGGGCACACATTGGTGATAGGCGCTGGCTGCTAAGCGGACCGGGCGGCTACGTGAGGGCTTTACATGACAACCCATTAGGAAGTGCGGCGCATGTATTCAATTCAATTTAGCGACTGGGGGCTGGTCTTCGAGTTCACCGGACCCGTCACCCAGGGCATCGTCCAAGATTGGCTCGGTGACGTTCAACAACTCACAGGCGGGTTTAGCGAACCGTTCAGCGTCGTCATCGACCTCAAGGAGGCCACACCGGCCGAGGCGAGGGTGCAAGGGCCTCTACGCGAAGGGCTGAGGGTCCTGCAGGAAGCCGGCCTAGAGCGGACGGCCATCGTAGTAGACTCCGATTACCGCGAGGTGTGGAATCGGCTGCCGAGCGCATCGGACGAGCGTGGGGTGCGCTACGTGGTGGCTCATCACGGCTCCCCGTGGGCGTCGAAAGCTCATGGCTGGGTGCAACGCGGAGACGAGCCAGCCGGCAACTCGCCACCGCGAGCCATCCGGGATGGCGGCGGATGAGCAAGCGCGGACGTATGCCGAGCCGAGGGCTCCGACGCGCTCAGCGTCGGGCTGCAGCAGTCGTTGTGGGCGACTGCGCTTCGATGGAGGCAACACGCTCATGCAGTGGGGGATGCGAGTAGTACACCCGCACGTAGAACGGATGCGGCGTCAGGTTGGAGAGATTCTGCTTTGCAAGTTTCTTCAGGGCCTGCGTGAAAGCCTCCGGCTTCCCCGTCGTTTTCACAGCGAACGTGTCGGCTTCGAATTCGTGCCTGCGGGAAAGTGCCTGCATCGGGAGGGCCAGCAGAAGTTCCACCGGGGTGTACAGCAGGCCGAAGAACACCAGCCCCGTGTAGATGCCGATCTGGTCCACGTAAAAGGCCGCGTACAAGCCCTCCACCTGCAAAAAGATGGAGAGCAGGAGAAACAACACGCCCGTATGTACCACGCTGATCCCCATGCGCTGCGGGATGTGATGGCGCTTATAGTGGCCGACCTCATGGGCCACGACAGTAAGGAGTTCGGTGGAGGACAGCTTCTCCATGAGCGTATCGAAAAGGACGATGCGACGGTTTGCGCCCAACCCGGCGAAGAACGCGTTTGACTTGCTCGAACGGCGCGACCCATCCATCACGAACACGTCGTCCACCGAAAAGTCCACCGAGCGAGCATACGAGAGGATGCGTTCGCGCAGATCGTCATCGCGTACCGGATCGAACGTGTTGAAGAGGGGCATCAGGTAGCGGGGTGCTGCGAACTGGAGGAGAAGGACGACCGCTGTGACGGTGATCCAGGCGTAGATCCACCCGTACGGCCCGGTGGCCCCGAAAAACCACAGCAGGGCCGCCAGAAGGGGGCCCCCGAGCAGCAGGCTCAGCCCGAGGCCCTTCAGCCGGTCAAGGATAAATGTGCGCGCCGAGGTTTGATTGAAGCCGAAGCGCTCCTCGATGACAAAGGTGGAGTACAGCTGGAAGGGCAGAGACCATACAGCCTTCGCGCCGCCCAGGACGCCGATGTAGATGAGGCCCGTCCAGATGGGGCCGAGGTTCCATCCACGTACGACCCCGTCCAGCCAGGCAAATCCCCCAGCAAACCAAAACACCAGCAAAATCCCGAGATCGAAGGTTGACGCGATTAGGTCGAACCGCGTGTTGGCCCGCGTGTACGACTGCGAGCGGCGGTACGCCTCGTCATCGTACACCTCTTCGAACGACGCAGGCACCTCTTCATCCAGCGCGTGAAGGTTGAGTAGCTGGGCGACCAGATCGAGCCCATACTGAAAGAGCAGAGCGCCCAGGATGATCACAGCGTAAACGTTCATGCAGCGTCGCAGCAAATGGTAACAGGTAGTGGTCGGCACCGACCGTTCATTACGGGGCGCGTCGCCAGAAGATCAGACGCGGGCGGGGTCGGCGGGGCGGCCAACCCGTTGGGCCGCGAGGATCCGAAGACGCCTTTGCGCGACGAAGGGGGGATGGCCGACTGTGATCCGTGCCGGTGGGGTGGTAATTGGCCCGGCCTCTCAGCGATATTACAGATTGAGCCCATGATGGTCGAGCCCGACCGGTGATCATCCTCAACACGAGATTTCATCACGAGTAACGCGCCACAAATGCCACTCACCAATCCATTGTCACCATCCAGCCGCCGGGACTTCCTACGGCTGGGGACCGCAGCGGCCGGGCTGGGGTTCGCCCCAGGCCCCCTTTTCTCAGCCGCCACGGTCAACACTTCGATGACCATGGACCTCGACGCTGGGCGAATCGGGGTCGATGTCCCCCTTCAAGAAGCGATCCGCCTCGCCGCGCAACACGGATTCGAGTCGGTGGCCCCGCGTACGGATGAGGTCGCTCGTCTTTCGGAGGCCGAGTTGCAACGCATTCGGCGGGAGCTTGATGCGAACAACCTCGTCTTCGGGGCTGCGGGACTACCGGTCGACTTCCGGAGAGACGAGGCAACCTTCCAGCAGGGCATGGATCGACTCCCCGACGTCGCACAGGCCTTCGGGCGGGCCGGGGTGTCGCGCGTTGGAACGTGGATCATGCCCACGCATGCGACCCGCACATACCGGCAGAATTTCCAGCAGCACGCCGAGCGCCTCGGACAGATTGCCGAGGTGCTGGCCGCACACGACGTCCGCCTCGGGCTGGAGTATGTGGGCACGAAGACGCTCTGGGCGAGTGAGCGGTATCCGTTCATCCATACGATGGCCGAGACCAAAGAGCTCATTGACGCGATCGGGGTG
>JAAAPH010000510.1 GCA_009908415.1 Bacteroidota bacterium | reverse complement strand
TCATTGGCGAGGGCAAAGGCCGCGTCCTCGTTGCGCATCGCGATGTGGTCGATCCGGTGCGTGGCCAACCGCTCGGCGGCCGCCAGCGTGCGGGCATCCCGCTCGTGCTCGTGCGCCCACTGCGCGTGCCGGGCCAGCAGCGCGAGCTCCAGCGCGTGCCCGAGTGTCAGGGCAAACCGCCGGGCGCCCGCCTCGACGACCGAACGATCCTGCTTCATGGCCTGCTGGAGCCACTGTGCCGCGCGGTCGACAGCGTTTTGTGCGACTTGCACCACCTCGGGCAGGTCCACGGCCGACACCGCCTCTTCACACCGATCGAGCTCGCGCCGAATCGGGTCGAGGCCGCCGGTCTGCTCAAGGGCGCGCAGCACGTCGAGGGCGAGCACGTTCGTCGTGCCCTCCCAGATGGGCAGCACCTGCGCGTCGCGCAAGAGCACGGGGATGCCCGTATCCTCGACGTAGCCTGCTCCGCCGAACGCTTCGACGACCTCGCTCATTGCGGCGACCACCTGCTTGCCGGTCGTTAGTTTGGCGATGGGGGTAAGCAGGCGGAGCAGCGCACGGCCCTCGTCGTCGAGGCCGGTGGTCTCGTGGCGGCCCAGCAGTTCGGTGAGACGGAAGCTGAGATGGAAGGCGCCCTCGAAGGTGGCCTGCAGGTCGGCCAGGGTGTCGGCATGGAGCGGCTGCTCCGCCAGCGGCTTGCCGAAGGCCTCGCGCTTCCGGGCGTAGTCGCGCGCCAGGGCGATCCCGCGGCGCATGAGGGCAAGGGCCGTGATGGCGTTCCACGTGCGGGTGATGTTGAGCATCGGGCTGATGGCACGGGTGCCGTGGCGCAGCGCCCCCACCGGAATCGCTTCGGCGCCGTCCAGGTCGAGTTCGGCGGTGGGCAGCTTGCGCGTGCCGAGCTTGTCCTTGAGGCGGTTGACCGTGATGCCGTCGCGGATGGCGCCGTCGTCGGTGCGGATGGGCACGTAGAAGAGGGCGAGTCCTTTGCCGCCCTCCGGGTTGCCTTCGGGCCGGGCGAGGGCCAGCGCCATGTTCGCCGTGATGGCCGAGGTGAACCACTTGCGCCCCGTGAGCCGCCACGTGCCGTCGGCATCCTGGCGGGCCGTCGTCCGCGAGCGGCCCACATCCGAGCCGCCGGCGAGCTCGGTCATCCACTGGCCGCTGGTCCAGAACCGATCGGGGTCGCGGCTCGTGAGGTGCGGCACGGCCCGGTCGATGAGCGCCTCATTGCCACTGTCGAGCAACGTCCGGGTGGCGCCGTCCGTCATCGCCAGCGGGCAACCGTAGATGTCGGTCGATGGGATGAAGAGGTAGGCGAGGGCGAACTGGTGGACGCGGCTCCAGGGGCCGTGTGCTTGCTCGTACGCGGCAGCCACCAGTCCGTGCTCGGCCGCGAGGCGCTCGGCTTTTTTCCATACGTCGGTGACCTCGATCGCGTCGATGCGCTCCCCCCACGCGCTCCACGGCGTGAACCGCGGCTCCTCCGCGAGGTCGTCGAGGTGCATTTCGTAGAGCGTGGTGCCGGCGAGAGCACCCATCGTGTGCAGTTCATCCCGGATGGCATCGAGCACATCGGCAGGCAGCACACGGCGGAGGTAGCTCTGCAGCACGCGGTCGTCGTCGAATTGGTTGCCAAGGCGTGGAGGCGATTGCTGGACGTACGGCATGGTCGCGGGTATAGCTTGCGAGACAGTTTACGGGACCGGGGCGGCGGCCTGCGCCGTAAGGAAGGCGTCGAGCGTATCGGTGACTGCTCCCGGGCGTTCCACGGGCGCCATGTGGCCCGTCGCCGGAAGAATCCGCAGTTCGGCATCCGGAATCGCCTGCTGGGTGCGCCGGCCGCGCTCGACCGGGGTCACCACGTCGTCCGCGCCGGTCACGAGGAGGGTGGGCGTGCGGATGGCTCCGAGGAGGGGAAGGACGTTGGGGCGGCGAAAGATGCCCTTCCCGGCCCGATACACGCCGAGGGCATCGTTGGAGGCGATGATGCCACGCCACCGCTCGATGTCGCGCTCGTTGGCGGGGTCGTTAACAAATGCTGGACCAAACAGGAGTTGGACCACACGGTCCAGGACGAGCGTGTAGCCCCAGTAGCGCGCCACAAACAGCATGGCCTCGTACTTCAGCCGTGCGCTTCCGTCCTCCGCCTGGCCCTGCGTCCCGATCAGCGTCGCCGAGCGCAGCCAGTCCGGGTTGCGGAGTAGGAGGCGAAGGCCTACGTAGCCGCCCATCGAGAGGCCGACGTAGTGGCAGGCGTCGAGATCTAGGTGTTCGACCAGCTGGAGGACGTCTTCGCACAACGCGAGGATGCCGTAGCCATCGCGCGTCACCTCGCTCCACCCCTGCCCGCGCCAGTCGAACGCAATGCAGCGATAGCGGTCGCGGAGCGCTTCGATCTGATGCTCCCACACGCGATGGGTCATGAGAAAGCCGTGCCCGAACACGATCGTCTCCGGCCCGGTGCCGATGTCCTGATAGTAGTAGTGGCATCCGTTGACGGTGATGCGCGGCATAGATGGCGTGTGGACGGATGAACGGACGCGAAAAGGAACGTAGCATATCCCGTCATGGCGGCGACAGCCTCGCCCGAGGAGGTCGCGCAGACGATGAGAGCGAGTCGCAATGGGAGCCCGCGGCGGATCCTGCGGCGACGGTCATCTGGGACCCGGCTAGTCTGATTGTGTTCTGGAGGAGAGCCGGACGGGGCGACGGGCTCCTGCTGCACCGTCCACGAGCAGGGAGTGCCGGATGCGCTCACCAAATGGAATAGATCCAACGCGCGCTTCCAGGTCCCGATCCATCGAAGCGCCGATCTGCGCTTCGATCGTGCGAGCGGGCTCCGGGGTTGAGCGCGGGGGCGGGCATTCGGTATCTTCCGGGCGCATGATGGGCCCCGCGCTCTCCTTCACCCAACCCGCTCGACACCATGTCTACCCGCCCGTACCTGCTTGCCGAGACGAATTGGAAGGCCGTCCGCGCTACCGACTACCACGCCGCCGTGCTGCCGTGGGGGGCGACGGAGGCGCACAATTACCATCTCCCGTATGGCACGGACTGCTTCCAGTGCGACCACATCGCCGCCGCGGCGGCTGAGGAGGCGTGGGAGCGCGGCGCGCACGTGCTCGTGCTGCCCACCGTGCCCTTTGGGGTGAACACGGGGCACCACGGCATCAAGGGCACCGTGAACATGCGCCCGAGCACGCAGGCGGCTGTGCTGCGCGACGTGGCGGATTCACTCGTCGCGCAGGGCGTCGACCGGCTCGTCGTGCTGAACGGGCACGGCGGGAATAACTTCAAGGCGCTCCTCCGTGAGCTGCAGGCCGATGTCCCTGCGCTGTTTGTGAGCCTCGTCAACTGGTTCCAGATCGGGGACCACCGGGACTACTTCACCCAGCAGGGCGACCACGCCGGCGAGATGGAAACGAGCGTCATGCTCCACATCGCGCCGGACCTCGTGCGTCCACTCGATGAGGCCGGCGAGGGCGCCGCGCGGTCGTTCCGCATCGAGGCATTGCGCACGGACTGGGCGTGGGCCGAGCGGCACTGGCCCGCCGCCACCGACGACACGGGCTCCGGCAACCCGAAACCGGCGACGGCCGACAAGGGCGCCGCCTATCTGGACGAGGTCACCACGAAGATCGCGGACTACTTCGTTGACCTCGCCGCGGCGGACCTCGATGATCTATACGCGTGAATCGAGGGTGGGTGCGGTTACCGCCCTTCAAATTCCGGGTCGCGCTTTTCGAGAAAGGCCTGCACGCCCTCACGGTGGTCGTGGCTCTGCACGGCCTCCATTTGGAGCCGCGCTTCCGTCTCCAGCGTAGCGTCGAGCGATTGCTCCTGGGCAGCGTGGAGGGCACGCTTGGTGAGGCCAAGGGCCAGCGTGGGGCGCTGCGCCAGCGAGTGGGCCCAGGTGGCCGTCGCGTCCTGCAGTCCATCGGCGGGCACGACGCGGTTGGTGAGGCCGAGGTCGAGGCAGCGCTCGGCGGGGATGGGGGTGGCCTCGGCGGCCAGCTCGAACGCCCGGCTGTAGCCGATCTGCCGCACAAACAGCCACGACGCACCCGAGTCCGGCACAAAGCCGATGTTGCTGAACGCCATCATCAGGTGGGCGTCGTCGGCCATCACGCGGAGGTCGCACGCCAGGGCCAGCGCACAGCCGGCGCCGGCGGCCATCCCGTTCACGGCGGCCAGCGTGGGCTTCGGCATCGTCACCAGATGCTCCACGATGGGCCCGTACCGGGTCATGATGTGGTTGTAAATATCGTCCGGATCGGCCGCGTCCTGGAGCACGGTGAGGTCGGCGCCGGCGCAAAAGCCTGGGCCGGCCCCGCGCAGCACCACGGCCCGCACGGCGTCATCATCGGCCACGGCGTCGAGGGCGGCGCGCAGGTCGCGGTCGAGCGCGCGATTCAGCGCGTTGCGCCGCTCGGGGCGGTTCATCGTGATCGTGGCGACGGCCTCTTCGCGGGTGAAGATGACGGTTTCCAGCTCGGTCGGTGCAGTGCTCATCGGTATCCCCACTGAGGCGAGAAGGCGCGGTGTAACGTGCCCAAAGAATAGGCCAATCCGGGCAAGAAATAAAGAAGGCCGACCCGTCCATCGAGCCGGCCTTCCAGACACCTATCGGCGTACATGCCCTGCTTGCAGGACACGGCACGCCGTGGTCAGAGGCCAAGGGTCGCGGCCACATTGATGCGGCCCTTGCCGTAGAACTTGTCGGTGCCCCGTGGGCCGAGGTCATCGGCGCCCTGCTGGATGGCCGTTTTGATGCGGCCCGGCTTGCGCCCGTATTCGGCGACGAGCAGTGCGGCGAGGCCCGACACGTGCGGCGCAGCCATCGACGTGCCCGACAGGCCGAGGATGAAGTTGCCCGTCTGGCAGATCGGAAGCACGATACTGGTCTGCGAGCAGGTGGCCCACACCGGTAGGGCCGATCCGCCGGGTGCGGCGACGTTGATCGCCGAGCGGCCGAAGTTCGTGTACGGCGCCGGAGCGTCGACCTCGACAAACGGGCCGTTGATCGTTTCGAAGCCGGTCGGGCCGGTCGCGGAAATGCAGATCGTGTTTGGCGTATCGCAGAACGTCTTGTACGAGTTGCCGTCGGCGTCGAGGTCGACAGCACTATTGCCGGCCGAGACGACCACGGTCATCTGCTTCGACTTCGCATAATTGAACGTTTTGTTGATGAAGCCGACGAAGCGACCGTTGCCAGCCTTCGTGAAAAACCCACCCAGGCTAAGGTTCGCGACGTCGGCGCCGTTGTCGGCGGCGTAGAGGACGCCCGAGATGATGGCGCCGAAGCTGCACGAGCGGTCTACACGGCAGGTCTTGATGCCCATGAGCGTCGTCTTCGACGTGAGGCCGGCGCCAACGAATCCGTTGCTCACCACCGTCGCGGCCACGTGGGTGCCGTGGAACTGCAGGTCGGTGATCAAATTCTTGTTCGGGAAGAACGTCCGGACGAGATCGTCTTCCTCGGGCAGGAACGAAATCGACCGGTCGAGGTCGACGCGGCCGGCGAGGTCAAGGTTCTCGTAGTCAATGCCGGTGTCGAGGACGGCGACGGTTACGTCTTCGCTGCCCAGGGCGCCCGCGGCCCAGGCCTTGTCAGCATCGATGGCCGGAAAGTGCCACTGGCGCGGGTAGAAGAACGCACCGGCCGGGTCTTCGGGGCTCTGGATGGAAGCTTCGGCCGTCTCGGTGTCGGTGGGCAGGTCGAGCGCGAAGGAGGCGTCGGCCGTCATCTCGGCGACGTCGGAGCGGGCGCCGAGGTCGGTCGCCACAGCGTCGGAGAGGCCATCGACGTACGCGAAGCCGGCCTTGTCGTGGGCGTAGATGACGGTTCCGCCCGCGTTGGTGACGGCATCGGTGAAGCGGTCCATCTTGTTGCCTTTCAGCAGCACCATGTAGCGACCGGCGTCCTGGGCGGCCTTGGTCACCGGCCCGGAC
>JAAAPH010000109.1 GCA_009908415.1 Bacteroidota bacterium | reverse complement strand
GGGCCGGCGTGCTCGGACGCCGCCGGCCCGACCGCCGCGTCGCTTAGAGGCTGATGTCGAGCGTCGCCGTCACGGTGTACGGCTTCGGGATGTGCTCGGTGATGCTGCGGGTAATCTGGCTGAGCCCCTCCTGCCCCGTCATTTCGGGGTCGAAGGCGGCGAAGTCGTCGTTCAGCCACAGCCGGACGTTGCGCACCGACACGCTGAACGTGGCCGCCCGCGTTACCGCCTGCGCGAACGGCAGCGGAATGCGCAGCGTCGCATCGCGCAGCTTGAGGAAGTCGGCCGGATAGACGAACGACGAGTACGCGCCTGACTGCAGGTCGACGTCGCAGCGGGCCCGCTTGAGCGCCGTGGCCTGATCCGGGTTGTTGTAGAACGACGCGCACTGCGGCAGATTGCCCCGCGCCGCCAGGTTCGACGAAGCGCCGTCGTTGATGTAGTGGCCGCCCTGATACTCGAACCGCCCCGACAGGGTGATGTCGTAAGGCAGCCGGAGCGTGGGACCGACGCTGACGGTGTGCGTCGGGTTGTTGGAGCCGTAGACGTCGAACGTGATGTTGCCATCGTCGTCCCGCAGGAACTCGGGCTCGGCGACCTCATCCTCGTTGAGGATGCGCCGGCCGCGGATGGCCGGGAACGGTTCGCCCTCGGCAATCCAGCCGCCGCCCGACACCTCAAAGGGCGGCGCGCCGCCCAGGTCGAGCACCTCGCTCTGGTTCGTCGACAGCGTCGCGGACAGGTCGAAGCCCCACTCCGGCGCGTCGAAGATCGTGCCGTCTACGGTCAGCTCCAGCCCGCTATTCCGGAGCTCGCCTACGTTCTCGAGCTGGCTGCCGGCAAACCCCTGGCTGGGGATCTGTGTGACGGGGAGCAGCGCGTCGTTGGTGATCTGCCGGTAGTAGGTAAAGTCGACGCCCAAGCGGCCATCAAGCGTACTGAGGTTGAAGCCGCCTTCCGTCTCGATGGTGCGCTCCGGGCCGAGATCGGGGTTTCCGACATTGCTGGGCAGGAAGGCCGAATTGTCGCCCCACGGCTCGCTGGTCCAGGTTCGCACGGCGTCGAAGGTGCCCGGCGCCTGGCCGGCGTGGCCGTAGGCGGCCCGCAGCTTCAGCGTGCCCCAGTCGTCGTTCCAAAAGGCTTCGTCCGAGACGACGTATGAGAGGCTGACCTTTGGGTAGGGCTGTAGGCCAAAGTCTTCGCCGAAGGCGCTGTTGCCATCGACGCGGAGCCCGACGGTCAGGAAGTACCGATCGAGGTAGCTGAAGAGGTTCTGCACGAAGACGCCGGCGTTGATCTCCGTGATGCGTTCCTCGAAGGCGAGGGTGTTGGCGCCGTCGCTGAGCACCGGCTCACCCGGCGAGGAGAAACCCTCGGCATAGCCCCACACGGACTTCGTCGTCGTGTTGACGCTTTGCCCGCCGACGGAAAGTCGCGAGCCGAGGTCCGACGCGATATCGAACTCCAGGTTGCTGACAAAATCCACTGTGACGAGGTTGGACGTCCAGTTTCGGTTCGACATGATGCCGTCAGGGGCAAAGACAAAGCCGAGCGGCCGGAAAGAGCGGAGCTCCATATCGACCCGGTCGATGCCGACGCGGAGCCGGTTGCTGAAGCCCTCAATCGGCGCGTAGCGCGCCGTCCCGCCAATGACGAAGTGGTCGCGCTCGGTCGAAAGGCGCGTATCGAGCAGTTGCCGAATGACGTCGGGGTCGCTGTCGCCAAAGTAATTCTGCTCGCCGCGGAACGCGTTCAGGGTAATGCCCTGCGCGTTGTTGCCGGCCGGCGGGTTCTGTACGTCGTCGTTCACGTAGTATGTGCTGAAGTCGATCTTTAACGCGTCGACCGGGCTGAAGCCGAGATTGGCGCGCGTCGAGAACTTCTGCTGGTTGTCATCCGGCAGGACGCCCTGATTATCAGCATACGAGCCCGACAGGAAGTACGTGACGCCTTGGACGCCCCCTCGAACGGAGCCCGCGTAGTTTTGGAGATGGGCCGTTTGGAGAAACGGGTCGATGCGGAAGAACGGTTCGTTGGAGGGGCCGAACGCTTGCATCTCCTGGAACCCTTGCTGCGTGCGGAACGACCACTGCGCCTCGCCGTCGGTGCCCGCTTTCGTGAAGATCTGGATGACGCCCGGCGCGGCCTCGGTGCCGTACAGCGTCGTGGCCGCGGCGCCCTTCACAATCTCAATCCGCTCGATGTCGACCGGGTTGATGTCGTTGATCGGGTTCGCGGTTACGTTCGCGCTGCGCCCGCTGTACCCAACCGGCGGTACGACCTTCGGGAAGCCCGTGCTTCGGATGCGGAGGCCATCGACGTAAACGAGCGGCGCGTTGGCTTGCGATACGCTCGTGTTGCCGCGCAGACGAATCTGGGACCCCGAGCCGGACATGCCCTCGCCCAGGTTGACCGATACCCCGGCGATGGCCCCGGCCAGTACGTCGTCGACCGCCGTCGGGGGCGACTCCAGCTCGCCGACGGATACCGACGAAATCGTGTTGCCAACCTCCTTACGGCGCGCCTGGCCGGCGGCCCCCGTCACAACGATCTCGTCCAGCCCCACGACCTCCTCCTGCAGGGCAAAGTCGACCGTCACCGTCTCGCCGGCCGACACGGTGACGTCCCGCGTGGCCGTCTGGAAGCCGACGAAGCGGGCTCGCAGCGCGTGCGATCCCGCGGGCACCTGCGTGATCGTGTACTGGCCGTCGGGTCCGGTGGCCGCGCCCAGGTTGAGCTCCGCGATGACGACGTTCACACCGGGTAGCGGTTCTCCGCTCGACGCGCTCGTGACTGTCCCCTCGATCGTGCCCGTCTGCGCGTGCACGATGGCTGGCAGGAGGAAGCCCGTGATGATGCAAAGTATGCCCGCGAAAACAGCTTGTCGTAGTCGTTGCGCCATGGCCAATCCTCTGTTCAGGTCGTATGCGAATGAAATGAAACGCTGCAGCCGGGCTGCGCGCGTGTCTGCTCTGAGTGGGTGCGAAGTGTGGGGATGCGACGCAGCACGATGTGGGCGCTCTTCGCCGTCGACCGGGGCGCTTGCGGCGGGGCCGTCGGCTCAGCGACGCCCTCCATCGCGATGCTCGTTTGTGCCCGTGTGCGGCGTACTCGCATCCGCCAATGTGAAGCACATACAAAGACAGGAGAGCACCAAAAAATATCAAGTGGGGGTGGCTTTGAAAACGACTTTGTTTCGTTGTAAGCGCTTTTGGTGGATTAATTCGCCCGGATGGGATCTAGCATAGGGTGGCAGTCCCTCGTGGGGGGGCTTCGGTCGGACGGAGCGCTTCTCATTTTTCGTCAGCGCATCCTTTATTGAAGTACCGCTGCACGACGTCGCACGCGACCGGATCATCCGCTGGCTGATGGCATGGAGTTGACAACGGGCATCCTCATCGTCTTCGGGCTCATCGTGCTCGCGGGCGTGCTGTTCGCCGCGGAGGTCGTCCCGAATGAGATTGCGGCCCTCGCGGTGGTCGTGCTGCTCGTCATGATGGAGCCGTGGACGCAGATTAGCCCGTCCGAGGCCCTGTCGGGTTTTGCGAGCCCGGCCACCGTCACGGTACTGGCCATGTTCATCCTCAGCGAGGGCGTGCGGCGCACCGGCGTCGTGCGCCGGCTGGGGCGCCTGATGCAACGCTTCACTGGCCGGAGCGAGCAGCGCCACCTGGTGGCCACGCTCGCCCTCAGCGGCCCGCTGGCGGGGTTCGTCAACAACACGCCGGTGGTCGCCGTGCTCATCCCCACCATCGTGGATCTGGCCCGCACGAACCGCCTCTCGCCCTCGAAGCTGCTCATCCCGCTTTCGTACGGATCGATGCTCGGCGGCATGCTCACGCTCGTCGGCACGGCCTCGACCATCCTGGCGAGCGACCTCTCGGCACAACTGATTGGCCGGCCGATGGGCATGTTCGAGTTTACCGCGCTGGGGCTCACCGTGCTCGTCGTGGGGATGGCGTACCTGCTCACCATAGGCCGCCGGCTGCTCCCGGATCGCATCCGCCCCGAGGAAGACCTGACGGCTACGTTCCGGATGCGCGTCTACCTGCGTCGAGTGCGCGTGCGCGAGGGATCGCCCCTCGTGGGGAAAACCATTGAGGCCGGCATGGGCGCCCTCGATCTCGACCTGGATGTCCTCCAGATCGTGCGGGATGGTGCCACGTACGTTGGGCCGTTCACCGACCAGACCATCGCGGCGCAGGACGTGCTCACCGTCCGGGCCAGCCAGCCGACCCGCGAGGCCTTTGCCGACCGGATGGACCTGGAGCTGCTGCCGGCCCGGTTGGTGACGGATGATGCCTTTATCGACGCGAACCACACGCTGCTCGAATGCACCATTCCGCCCGAGTCGCCGCTGGAGCAGGAGACGCTGATCAGCAGTGCCTTCCGCACGCGCTACCACGGCACGGTGCTCGCCATCCGCCGGGGCGACACGGTGGTCCGCGACCGCGTAGAAACGGAGCCCCTGCGCGAGGGGGACTCGCTGCTCATACAAACCACGCATGAGCACGAGGCGCTGCTGCAGGTGCTACCCGACCTGGTGGTCACGCGGGCCACGCCGGCGGCCCACCGGGCCGCCGACGAACGGGACACGAACCGCCGTAAGAAGATGCCCCTCGCGCTCGCCATCCTGGGCGGCGTGATTGTCGGGGCGGCACTGGGACTCTACCCGATCGTCATCATGGCACTGGCCGGCGTCGTGCTCATGGTGGTAACGGGCTGCGTGAAGGCGGAGGAGGCCTACGACGCGGTGGGGTGGAACATCATCCTGCTGTTGGCCGGCGTCATTCCGCTGGGCCTTGCCATGCAGAAGACGGGAGCCGCTGCGCTGCTGGCCTCCGCCGTGATGGCACACACTGCTGCGCTGCCGGCCGTCGCCGTATTGGGCGCCTTCTACCTGCTCACGGCGCTGCTCGCCAACGTGATTGGCAACAACGCGGGTGTCATCATCATGCTTCCCATCGCGGTGGACGCCGCCCAGCAGATCGGGGCCAACCCCTTCGCGTTCGTGCTGGCCGTGACGTTTGCCGCCAGCACCGCCTTCATGACGCCCGTGGGGTACCAAACCAACCTGATGGTGTACACGCCCGGCGGCTACCGTTTCATGGATTTTGTGCGGGTGGGGGCGCCGCTCCAACTGCTGCTGGCCGTGGTTACGACGCTCGGCATCGCCCTCATCTGGGGGGTATGACGCCCCGGCTCTGCGCTCAGCCGGCTTGGCTTCCCCAGGAACGGCGATGAAGGAACGGGCCGTCCGATGGACTCCTTTTGATTCTTTCGTTACACCCGGCGGCAGGCCTCGATGCCCCGAAACGTGCTCGCAATAAATGGGTCTAGCCCCAACGAAGCGAGCTCTCATCAATCATGATAAATCAATCTCGACAAGGTGATTGGTTATGGTTGAGACGCTGACTCGCACGACAGCGAAGGAGCTGAAGCAGGCGATGACCAGCGATCGGCCACCGATCGTGATCAATACGCTGGGACCGGAGTCTTATCGGTCGCGGCGTATCCCGGGGTCGATCAATGTGCCGACGGACGAGATCGAGACCACAGAGGATCTCGTCCCCGCGACGGATGAGCCCATCGTAGTCTACTGCGCGAACGAGGACTGCGATGCCTCTCCGAAGGCTGCCCAGAAGCTGGAGAGCATGGGCTATACCAACGTGAAGGACTTCGAAGCGGGATACGCCGGATGGCGTCAGGCCGGCTTCGAACTCGTCGGTACGGAAGCTGGCACTGACACGTAAGACAGCGCCTGCGACGTCGCTGCCATGCCGCAGCCGGTCCCCCTCACCGGCTGCGGCTTTTTTTGTTGAGCGCTCGTCCAACGCCGGCCGGGCTAAGGGAGCCCGCCTTGGAGGCAGGGCCCGTCGAGGCCGGCGCGGTGTCATCGTCTTCGGGCGCCGCCTCCTCGGAACGGCCACCGCCGACCAGCAGGCGGGCAAGAGCGCAGGCAAGAGTCGGGGTCTGTTT
>JAAAPH010000517.1 GCA_009908415.1 Bacteroidota bacterium | reverse complement strand
CCGAGTTACCCAGTCATTGCTCCGGAGCTGCTCTCCTACGTCGACGCCACCCACTCGCGCACGAGCGACCTTGCCAGTTCGGTCGCGGCGCGCGATGACGCATGGGCTCGCCTGTCGCGGCTCTCCGATGCGATTTAGTGGACCGCTCCTGCCCACGGGGCAGCAACGGCATCCACAGACCACCCGCCAGGCCCTCTCCGGTGTTAACATCTTCTTGCCCGGCGCGTAGGAGTAGCCCTCCCCTCCACATTGGACTTCTTCCCCCATGCTGAGCCCGGCGGTCGAGGACTACCTCAAGGCGATCTACAAACTGCAAAGCCAGAGCGCATCAGAGCATATTTCGACAGGCGACATCGCCGCCGCGATGGAGGTTTCAGCGGCCTCCGCGACCAACATGGTGAAGCGCCTCGCCGAATTCGAACTGATCGCGTACGAGTCGTACAAGGGCGCGCGCCTGACCGACGCCGGTCGCAAGGTGGCTCTGGAGGTGATTCGTCACCATCGCCTGCTCGAACTCTACCTCAAGGAGGTGCTCGATTATCCCTGGGAGGAAGTGCACCGGGAGGCCGAGCAGTTGGAGCACCACATCTCCGAGACGTTTGAGTCGAAGATCGAAGAGTTACTCGGCTATCCAACTCGCGACCCGCACGGGCACCCCATTCCGTCGCGCGAAGGCGTCGTGGACCAGCACGCTACCCGGCCGCTGACGGAGCTCGACACCGGCACGCCGGCTGTAATCGACCATCTCTCGGACGAGGACCCGGCCCTCCTTCGGCTCCTTGAACAGCGCGACCTGCTCCCCGACACCCATCTCGAAGTGGTGGATCGGAAGCCCTTGGAAGGGCTACTCACCGTAACCGTCGAGGGGCATGAGCAACTCATTGGCTACCGCGTGGCCCTGAAGGTGTTTGTACGTCGCCTCGACGGCCCCGACGGTTCCGCCTGAGCGCGTACGGCGTAAAGCTCCCGTGATCGTTTGATAACGGGTCGTTCACGTCGTTGACGCTGCGCCGTGGTATCCTACCATGCCGGGGGGCTCTCCAGCCCCGCCCCAGGCGCCCCCACTGCTCTGTTCCCTCGTTACCGTACCGGCCTTCATGTCTTCTCGCTCTGCTGCTTCCCACCCCGCCGCATCGCGCTCTGCTGTCTGCCGCGCCTTGTGCCACTACGATCGCGCCCTCGCCGCCCTGCGGGGGGAAGGCTATCGCGACCTTCCTCCCTCGCTCCGCACCGAGCTGCTGGAGCGACTCGGCCGCGAGCGGATCGCCTTACTCCGGAAGATCGTGCGCCAGGGCCCGTCCGCCCATCGATCCGTGACGGCGAGGGACGGCGCACCTCCGCGCGCCCGCCATGGAGCCGACTAGCGAGCGGCGGTCGTGTCGGACTGGGTGCCATTCTGCATGAGCAGCTGTTCCAGCGCGCTGAACCGGTCGCCGAACGTGCCGAAGTTGCCAGCCTGGAGGGCCTGTCGCGCCTCCTCTACCAGGTCGCGCGCCTCCAGCAGCATGTCAGGCGGTCCCGTCTGCGGCGTGGGGATTCGCTCCCCGGTCGTCTCGCGGGGAGCCGCGGCGACCTGCTGGCCAAAGAGTTCGTTGAGCGCGTCGTCAAGCGTAATCTCCATGGCCACCCGATTGCCGTACGAGGCAATGACGCGGCGCAGCTGGGGAATCTGAACGCCCTCCGCGATGAGATAGATCGGCTCGACGTATAGGAAGGAATTCTCGATGGGCACCACGATGAGGTTCCCCCGCACCACGCGCGAACCGCGCTGATCCCACAGCGAGAGCTGCCGCGAAATCTCAGTGTTCTGGTCGATGCGGGATTCGATCTGGTTGGGGCCGTAGATGAGCCGCTCCTTCGGCAGGTTGTACACGACGATCTCGCCGTACTTACCCGGGTCGCTCTTCGCCGCAATCCAGCCAATCATGTTGTCACGATTTTCTGGCGTCATCGGCGTCATCAGCAGAAACTGGAGCTCGTCCTCATCCGGCAAGCGCGAGAGGATGTAGTACGGCTCCATGAGACGCTGCTGGCCGTCGTACTGCTCATTCGGGCGCGTCCACAAGTCTTCGTTGTTGTAGAACACCTGCGGGATCGTCATGTGATACCGCTTGTACTTCTCGACCTGCACCTCGAAAATGTCGTTCGGATAGCGGAGATGCGACCGTAGATCCTCGCTCATCGCACTGAGGGGCTGGAAGAGGTCGGGAAAGACCTCCGTGTACGCCCCCAGCACGGGATCGTCCGGATCCATCACGTAGAAGGTGACGTCGCCATTGTAGGCGTCGACCACCACCTTCACCGAGTTGCGGATGTAGTTGAGGTCGGTCCCGCGCAGCCGGGAGCCGACGGGCTCCGAGTACGGAAACGTGCGCGCCGTGGTGTAGGCATCCTGGATCCAGTACTGCCGCTGATCGCTCAGCACAAAGTACGGATCGGCGTCGAGCCTGAGAAACGGTGCGATCCGGCGAACCCGTTCCTGAATGCGGTTCCAGTACTGGATGCGGCTGCCGTCGTGCAGGTTCTCGGAGAGAAGGATGTTGTAATCGCTGAAATACCACGAGAAGAGCAGTTCCTTCCAGAACGAGTCGACCAGCACGCCGCCCGTGCCGGCGTAATTGGTGTAGACGTTCTCGTCGCCGCTCGGGTAGTCGAGCTCTTGCGCCGTCGTGTTCACGAGGTTGTACGTGGACGTGTGCTCGCCGTAGTAGATCCCCGGCTCCTCCACCATAAAGACGTCTTCCCCTTGCGGCGGTAGGTCCTGCACGAGGAACGACGGCGTGCCCTCTTCGCCTTCTTGGGCCACGAGGTTGGCCACGGCGCCATAGCCATGCGTGTACTGGAGGTGCCGGTTATACCACGTGTCGGCCTGCTGCGGGAGGTTTTGCGTGAGCTCACGCGCCGAGAGCATCACCTGCCGATACTCGCCGTCGATCATGTACCGGTCGATGTCGACGTCGTAGAACTGATAATAGAGGCGAATCTGTTGCAGCTGCCGATAGTTGTCGATCAGCAGGCGCGGATCCCAGAGCCGCACGTTCTGGATCGTCTCATCGTTGTCCCGAATCATCTCCATGGTGAGCTCGGTGTCCGCCGGATACGAGGTCTCCTGCACCTCATCCAGCTTGTACGCTTCGCGGGTGAATCGGATGTTATGTTCCAGATAGGGCTCCTCCAGTTGCAACTCGTTCGGCTCCACGTACACCTGATTCACGAACGTCGGCGCAGCAATGAGCCCCCCGACCAGCACGACGACGTAAAGGGCGACCCCATACAACAGAAGCCGCAGCTGATAGCTGACTAGGTTGTAAGCCACAATGGCCGCCAGTCCCAGCGTAGCGGCGATCATCATCCATAACACAGGGAGGGTGACCGTGGTATCCGTGTAGCCCGCGCCGTAGACCGTGCCGCTGCCCGACTGTAAGAGCAGCTCAAATCGGTCGAGGTAAAACCCCCACGTCCAGCCCAACAGCAGGAGGATAACATTCACGGCCAAATGCTTGACCACCGAGGGCCGCACCTGCAACCGACCGTTCTGCACGCCGATCTCGCCGATCAGCACGTAGGCCGCGACGAGGATCAGCAATCCCAAGAAGGCCAGGCCCACCACCCCGCTCTGCAGCGACTGCACGAACGGAAGCTGGAGCAGGTAGAACGACAGGTCGATGCCAAAGAGGGGATCGGTGATTCCGTAGCTTGGGCCGCTCGTATAGCGGAAGACCTCGTCCCACCGTCCGGCAAAGCCGCTTGCAAACAGCAGACTAATGAATACGGCAAAGGCCCAGCCGAAGCGGCGGAGCCGCTTGCGCGTGAGCGGCTTGCCGCCCATCTCGGGGGCCTCGCCCTCTTGGGCCCATCGCGACGCCCACAGGGGCGGCATCTGCTTGAAGAAGGCGTACAGATTCCCGGCAAAATAAGCCAGGGCCACCGCGAAGACCACGGTAAAGAGTAGCACCTCGGTGCCCAGGATTTTCCAGAATACGTCCGCGTACCCCAACTCCTGCATCCACAGAAGCTCCACCAGCGGACCGGGCACAAACAGAAGCGCTGTGAGCACCAGCCCAATAAGGCCCAAGATGATCTGCGCGGAACGGCTTGAACTCAATGTGGCCATGAAGCACGAAAGGTTGTGAGTGAGCGGCGAACGTCACGCATGGATACTACCAGGGACTCTTCTTCGAATGCAGACAGAAGGACGCGGTTCGTCGACGGGCGCGTAATTCCGAAGAAATACGGAAGGATCCGACGCCGCAGTCACGATCGGGGAAGCGTGCCACGCGTGAGGTCGCTCGGAAGCAGCGCATACAGCACGGCATCCCGAGGTGCACCGCGGAGGACGATGCGATGGCGGCAAAGGCCTTCGCGGACGGCACCGAGCTTTTCGGCCACGCGGCAACTGGCCGTGTTCGCCGGCAGCACGAGGATCTCGATGCGGTGCAGGCCGAGCGTCTCAAACCCGAACCGCGTGACGAGCCGCCCTGCCCGCGTTGCCACACCGGAGCGCGTGCGGTCGCTGCGCACCCAATAGCCGAGCCGGGCCAGCTGGTGCTCACGGTCGATTCCGTTGAGCCCACAGCCGCCCCAAAAGGCGCCCTTCTGCGCATCCACGATGGCGAAGCTGTACGCCGCTTGCTGCGCCCACGCCGCCGGACGGGACGCAATCCACGACTGGCTCTCCGCCCGCGTGTAATCGGGATGACACCAGTCGAGCCACGGCGCGACCTCGTCCACCGATGTGCAGACTGCCGTATGGTAGCGATCGACGTCTGCAGCGCAGTACGGGCGGATTGTCACGCGCCCGTCCGAAAGCACGACCGGCGGCTCCACGTGGCGCATGCGAACGGTTTGCTAATCGTCCTCGAAATGTGAGGCTGGGAACCACTCGGCCTCTGGCTCCACCTCGACATCCGGCTCGGGCCCAGGGTCGTCCCAACCTTGCTCGCTGGCGCGCATGAGGGGCTCTACCGTCATCGGCCGGTCGACCACGATCTGACAAGCCAGACGGAAGTCGCCGTGGCGTCCCATGTCGCTGAGTTTTTCGTGCTCGGCCTTCGTTATCACGTCCGGCTCGCCGTCTTTGAACACGACACGACACGTGGTGCACTTGGCCTGACCGCCGCAACGGTGGCCGATGTCCACACCGGACTGTGCGATGGCATTGACGAGGCGCTCGCCTTCGTCGACGTCAAACGTGCCGACGCCTTGGATGGTTAGTTGGGGCATGCATCTGGAAAGTGTAGTTGCAGGAAGATGGTCGCGTCCAAAAACGGAATCCACCCGCAACAAGTCAACCGCCATGGCCCGGGTGGAGAGGCATGCGGGGGGAAGCCTGGAGACGCCAAGGCGTGCGGATGCGTGGGCGCCCATCCACCCGCCGAACGGCATCCTCCTCCGGCCGCCCCCAGACGTTATGCCGCGATGGGCTCGCGCAGATTCCGCGCCGCCTCGACCATGTTAGAGAGCGCCGGCTTCACCTCCACCCAGCGGCGCGTCTTGAGACCGCAGTCGGGGTTCACCCAGAGCTGCTCCGTGTCGAGCACCTGCAGCGCCTTCTCGATGAGCGCCTCGATCTCGTCGACTGACGGCACGCGCGGCGAGTGAATGTCGTAGACGCCCGGGCCGATCTCGTTCGGGTAGTCGAACCGGTCGAACGCCTCCAGCAGCTCCATCTTCGAGCGCGACGCCTCGATCGAGATCACATCGGCGTCCATGGCGGCGATGGACTCGATGATGTCGTTGAACGCGGAGTAGCACATGTGCGTGTGGATCTGTGTCGCATCGCCGACGACGCTGGACGCAAGCCGGAAGCACTCCACGGCCCAGTCGAGGTACGCGTCCCAGTCAGTGCGGCGGAGCGGCAGGCCTTCGCGGAAGGCGGGCTCGTCAATCTGGATGGCCTGGATGCCGGCGTCTTCGAGATCGGCCACCTCGTCGCGGATGGCGAGCGCGATCTGCCGGCACGTCGTGACGCGCGGCTGAT
>JAAAPH010000332.1 GCA_009908415.1 Bacteroidota bacterium | reverse complement strand
CGAGGATACCGGACCGGCCCCCGATGCCGGCTTCCTGAGCGCCGTGTGCGAGGCGTGGGAGGAAGCGACGGCTCCAGCCGCCGAGGCCGGTATCCGCACGGCACAACTCCGCACGGGCATCGTGCTGACGCCGGCGGGCGGCGCGCTCCAGCTCATGCTGCCTGCCTTTCGGCTCGGCCTCGGCGGCCGCATCGGCGCGCCCGATCAGTACTTCCCCTGGATCGCGCTCGACGATGTCATCGGCGGGTACGTCCACGCGCTGTTCACCGAGGCCGTCGACGGCCCGGTCAACCTGACGGCTCCGGAGCCGGCCACGATGGACGCGTACGCGAAGACGCTGGCGGGCGTGCTCAACCGGCCGGCCCTGCTCAACGTGCCGGGCAGCGCTGTGCGCACGGCCCTCGGCGAGGTGGCCGACGAGATGCTGCTGCAGAGCGCCCGCGTGCAGCCCACCACGCTGGAAAACACCGGGTACGCCTTCCGCTACCCCACGCTGGAGGGCGCGCTGCGGCACCTGCTCGGGAAGACAGGCGTACGGGGCTAACGTCCATGCGGGCGATCGCGCCCGACGTCCTCTTTCCCGGCCATCCGGCGGGCGACCGCCCGCCGCGAATCCACCTCCAGCTTCCGCAGTACGGCCTCCGTGTGATGGCGCGCGGTGTGTGGGCTGATGCAGAGGGCGTCGGCAATCTCGCGATTCGTCTTGCGCCGGGCCAAGAGCTGGGCCACTTCGGCCTGACGCGGCGTCAGGCCAATGGGCTGTCCAGCGGTCTCTATTTCATACGCCTGCAAGCCAAGGGCCAGGTGCTCATGCGGAAGATCACGGTTGTGCGGTAACTTCCCTGTGCCGTTGGCGCTATCGACTGCCGGCCCACGGCTGCCGACCCATGCTCCCGATGGGAGTTATCGCGCATCTATTCGCGGCAATCGGTGCCATAGGCTTGCCTGCACGTCCTCCAAAACTAGGGGAAGGTGCTTCCACGAACGGGTACCTTAACACATGCACGCCTCCCCGATGCGCGTTGGAGCATGGCCATCGGCTGCTACAAGCCGTCGAACGCGTCGGCGCGTTGGATTTCCAAAGCGCGCCCCAACGCTTTGCGTGACCGCCGTACAGTAGTCGCTCTGCGCTCGGGTGTTTGCGGCGTTCTGTGCCGATCCTACTACCGATCCACTTCACACCACCTTGCGAGGCGCCCATGGCTACTGTCCTCCGATGCAAAGACGTAGGCTTCGACTGCGACGGTGTCATCCGCGCTGAGACCGAAGAGGAGGCTCTGCAACAAGCGGCCCAGCATGCCAAAGAAGCGCATGGGCTCGACGAGGTCACGGACGAGATCATCGCACAGGTACAAGCCGCGATGCGCGACGCGTAGTGGTCCCGTTCCCTCCCTGTCCTGCGGGGCGCCATGACGACACACGCAACGCAACTTCGTTACTGGCTCCGCGACCGGCAGCCCGTGGACGGCTCCCGCCGTCTAGGCTCTTTCTATCGCACGGCTCTACCGATGAACGACCTAATCGACCAGGCCCAAAACGGGAGCTCTGCAGCACCGGTCGAGGTGTTCGTACGCGTCGATGCGTTTGTGGGCGACCGTGTCTCAGCGCGCCAGCTGCTGCACGGCGAGGTGCAGCCCGCCGCCCTCCTGCATGAGGCGTATCGGACGCTTACGGCCCCGGCTCATCGCACCGCCGCCCAGCGCGCATACGTCGTTGCGGTCGGCGCAGCGGTCCTCCGGCGCCGGCTCGCCCACCATGCGACGGCGAACGCATCCGCTCCCGGCGCGGCGCGGTCGCTGCCCGCGGATGCCGTCGATGCGCTGCTCGCCCCGGATGCGTCGCTGTCGGTCCTCTCGGCGGACACTCTTCCTGCGTTCGATGCCGCCCTCCATCAGCTCGGCGCGCAGCATGCTCGCCCGGCGCACATCATCGAGTGCCGGCTGTTCGGGGGCATGTCCATCGACCTGGTCGCATTGGCGCTGGACCGCACGCCAGAGCAGGTACGCGCCGGGGACTCGACGGCTCGCGCGTGGCTGCGCCAGTACCTGACCGGCTCGACCGCATAGCGCTGCCTCACGGCGTGGAGCCCTCGGCCGCCTCCGCCGCCATGGCTTCTACGGCGTCCGCGTCTTTGGGGATGGACGGGCCGAGCACGCGCGCGCCCTCCCTGGTCACGAGCACATCGTCCTCGATGCGGATGCCGCCGAAGTCTTTGTATGCCTCGACGCGGTCGTAATTGATGAAGGCGGTGTGCTTTCCGTCCGCCCGCCACTGGTCGATCAGCGCTGGGATGAAGTAGAGCCCCGGCTCGACGGTCAGCACGAAGCCGGGCTCTAGCGTGCGGGCCAGGCGGAGCGCGCTCAGCCCAAACTGGTCGCTGCGCTCGAACGCGTCGCCGTAGCCGACGCGGTCCTCGCCGAGCCCCTCCATGTCGTGCACGTCGAGGCCCATCATGTGGCCGAGCCCGTGCGGAAAGAAGAGCGCGTGGGCGCCGGCTGCCACGGCCTCGTCGACGTCGCCCCGCATTAGACCGAGCGCCTGCAGCCCATCCGTCAGGTCGCGGGCGGCCTGGAGGTGGATGTCACGAAACGGCACGCCGGGCCGCACGGCGTCGATCGCGTTCTGCTGCGTCGTTAGCACGAGGTCGTAGATCGCGCGCTGTCGTTCGGTGAACCGGCCGCCGACGGGTGTCACGCGCGTAATGTCGCTCGCGTACTGCGACGGAGCGGTGGCCCCGGCGTCGCAGAGCATGAGCTCGCCCTCCTGAAGGACGTGCTCCGTCGGGTGGTTGTGCAGCACCTCGCCGCGGACGGAGACGATGAGGGGAAAGGAGAGGCGCCCGCCCCGCGACGTGGCGATGCCTTCCATCTGCCCCGCGACGGCCTGCTCCGTCACGCCCGGGGTTGCTCGCCGCATGGCCGCCGTGTGCATGGCATGGGCCGCGTCGAGCGCCGTCTCGATCTCGGCGACCTCGTCCTCGGATTTTATGGCGCGCTGGGCGATGACGGCCTCGATGAACGCCTCGGAGGCTTGCATCGCCACCTCGTCCTGCGCGACGTCGAGCCATTCGGCCAGCTGCAGCGTGTGCCGGGTGCGATACGGCGGGAGGATGTGTACCGACCGCCCCGCGTCGACCGCGCTGCGGACGACTTCGCCCAGGGCCTCGCGGGACCCCGTCTCCGTGACGCCGACGCGCGCGGCGCGGGCGTGCAGCGAAGGCAACGGCCCCGTCCACACGATCTCGTCCACCGTGGGGTCGTGGCCGAAGAGGATTTCACGGTCCTCGTCGAGGTCAATCACAGCGGCGAGGCCCGGCGTGTCGAGCCCCCAGTAGTAGAGAAACGAGCTGTCCTGCCAGAAGGGATACAGGTTGCTCGCGTAGTTCATCGGCACGGCCTCGTTGCCGAGAAAGAGGACCAGCCCAGCGTTGATCGCGGTCCGGAGGCGTCGGCGCCGCTGCACGTACACATCGGTATCAAACATAAAAGGGAATCGTCATCGGATGAGCGATGAAAAGGCGAGCACGTCTCATTCGGGGCCGTCACGCAGGGTCCGGTCGAAGAAGTCCGCGGCAGCGCGGTAGGCACGGAGCCAGTTTTCGTGCAGCAAGAAGCCGTGGACTTCATCGGGAAACACGAGCTGCTCGAACGGCACGTCCCGCTTGCGCAGCTGCTCCACCAGATCCACCGTTTCGCGGAACGGCACGTTGCGGTCGTCGTCGCCGTGGATGAGCAGGACGGGCGAGCGCCACCCGTCGAGGTACGCCATGGGCGAGGACTGGCGGGCGAGGCGGGCCGCCTCCGCACGCGCGGCGGGATCGTACGACGGGACGAAGTTTTCGATCACGACGTTCCAGTCGTGCACGCCGTGGATGTCCACGCCGGCCGCGAACAGGTCGGAGGCGCGCGCGAGGCCGAGCGCCGTGAGATAACCGCCGTACGAGCCGCCCCACAGCCCAATCCGGTCGGGATCCACGTCGGGCCGGTGCTGCAGGTAGAGGCCGGCGCCGAGCACGTCGTTGAACTCGCTCGCCCCGCGGGCCCCGTAGTTGAGCGCCTCGCGAAAGGGGAGCCCGTACCCGATGCCGCTCCGGTAGTTTACCGACAGCACGACGTACCCTTGGCTCGCCAAGTACTGGTTAAGCGCGTACGCGTTGTGGTAGTATCCGCGGTAGTGGAAGCCGAGCAACATCTGCCGGCGCGAGCCGCCGTGGAAGAAGATGACGGCGGGACGTTGCTCCCCCGGCGCCAGATCGGGCGGACGGAAGAGCTGGCCAGGGATGCGCATCCCATCGACGGCCGAGAACATCACCGGCTCGGGCGTGACGAGGTGGTCGCTGGGGAAGTCGGCCGGCATGGAGGCCGGAGCAAGCGGTTGGGGGGTCCCGTCCCCCACCATGATTTCGGCGCGGGCCGGTTGCGTGGCACCGGAGGCCAGAAACGCCGTCGCCGACCCGTCACCCGTCACGACCGGGGCCCACTCGATGCCCGCACCGGACGTGAGCGCCGTCGGCGTACCGCCCGTCACGGGCACGCGCCAGAGGTGGCGGCGGTCGATGTCGCCCTGATTCGAGGCAATCACCATCGCCTGCCGATCGGGCGTCATCGCCACGAACTGCACTTCGAAGTTGCCCGGTGTGAGATGGGTCGCTGGGCCGCCACCGAGGGGTACCGAATACAGGTGCAGCCAGCCCGTCTTCTCCCACGGAAATACGATCCGATCGCCCGCGCCCCAGAAGAGCTGATTCGGCGCCGAGAGACCCTGAAACGCGCTCCCCGATCCTTCGTCGGCTTTCCAGACCTCTTGTCCGTCGCCCGTCGTCGCATCGGCGACGCGGATGGACCACGGCAGCGCCTCCCGCTCGGGCATAAAGGGCAAGTCGTCGCGCTCGTGGGGGATGCGCAGAAAGGCGATCTGCGCCCCATCCGGCGACCAGACGGGGTTGCTGTCTTGGTCAACGCTCGGGTCCAGGTAGTGAAGGCTGGAGTCCGCGCGGGCGTACACGCCGACGAAGCTGTGATCGCCCCGGTCGCTCACAAACGCCAGCCGATCGCCGCTCGGCGACCAGCGGAGCTGACCCGCCGACCCGCGGATGGTGAAGAGTGGCTCGGCCTCGGCATCTGGTCCTAGCGTCGTGTGCCAGACCTGCCCCTCCCGCAGGAACGCGAGGCGGCCGCCGTTCGGCGCCATGGTAGGCGCGTGGCCTTCGGCCAGGCGACGGGGCGCGGTGGCGCCGTCCGCATCGACCACCCATAGCGCCCGCTCGGCGGGATCGGGATGACTCCGCGGGTTGGGGTGCTCACCCTGCCGGTTCGGGCTTCCGCCGCGCACAAACACGATCTGCCGACCGTCCGGCGTGAACTGCAGATCGCTGAGCGGCTGACCCGCATCCTGCGTGTAGTTTGTGATGCGCTGTGCGCCGAAGTCTGGCCCCTCGGCCTGCCAGATGTTGCGCACGCCCTCAGCGTTCTGCACCCAGGCGACCGCGGCACCGTTCGGGGCCGCCACGAGATTGGAAGGAAACGGCGCGCTCAGCACCTGATCGATCGAAAACGACGTCTGCGCGTCGGCCTGGGCGTGCGCGAGGCGATGCCCTGGCGGCATGCCCTGCGTGCACAGCGCGAGGAGGCAAGCAACCAGCACAACACGGAGCGGGGGCAGAGGACGTGGGGACATAAATGGCAGGGGCGGATGGAGGAATGAGGCGTACGCAGGCCTCTATAGTAAGCCGTTATTTCTTCAGTTTCACAAGAAAACCCTGCAACTCTCTCTCGCAATCCCGTGGTTCAAAGGTGCGTGTTAAGGGCCTCATCGTCAAGGGGACAGAGGCCAACCCACCGTGCAGGCCTTCACTGATCACAAAATCTTATGTCCTCTCCAGATGTCATCATCGTTGGCGGCGGCCTGGCCGGGCTGGCGTGTGCGCGGCACCTCCACCGCCATGGGCAGTCCTTCGTGCTGCTCGAAGCCTCGGATCGCGTG
>JAAAPH010000206.1 GCA_009908415.1 Bacteroidota bacterium | reverse complement strand
CCCGTCCTCGCGCTGTTCCAGCCATCCGATCTGGCCCTTTTTCAGGAAGCCGAAGACGCCCACGATGAAGTCGACGTCGCCGTCCCGGTCGACGTCCCCGGGCCGTACGTCCGACACGCGACCGACACCGTCGAGGAGCGTGCGGGCGCTGAACGCCATCGGTCCTTCGTTGGTCAGCAGAACCACGCCGCCCACGTTGTCGTCCGTTGCGTTGTTACTCCCCACGTCGGCCACGACGATGTCGGGACGCCCGTCGCCGGTGAAGTCACCGACTGCTGTGTGACCGGGGTAGGCCACCCGCCCGAGCGGGCGCTCCTTCCATTCGTTGTCTTCGCGACGAATCCAGGTTACGCGGTGGCGATTGAAATCAGACACCACCACGTCGGGCTCCCCGTTCTGGTCCAGGTCAACGATGTTCACGTTGCCGATCTGATGGTGGACGTGCGGGCCGAGTCCCACACCCACAGCGGTTGGCTCAAAGCGGACGCCCGTCACGGGCGGGTCGGGCGGCAGCTTGGTCTCAGGCTCGCTGAAGACGAGGTAGTAATGCAACACGTCCATCCACTGGTCGTGCGTCTGCTCCATCCACTCCGAGTACGAGCGGCCCGTGGGGGCGGGGTGGAAGGTGGGCGCCTGCTCCAAATGGTAGACGACCTTGCTCATAAAGTTGATGAGGGTGTCCTCCCACCGGTCGGTTGGCAATTGATCGGCGTCCACCAGGCGATGGCAGCTCCCACACTTGGCCGTCAGCTGGATCGAGTCGGCCCAGGCGGTCTGATCCAGTAGAGCGCGCTCGTTGAGGAAATGGTCTTTATCCCGAATGGAGCCGCTTTCTGTGCTATGACAGGAACTACACGCTTCGGTCGCAAAAGAGGGCTCCGCAAGTCGGGCATGGAGAGGGTGAAGCGATGCATCGTGGACCGGGTGCGCACGGGGCAACTGCCCGGAGGTCGACACCGAACTGGGGGCCCCGCGCGGGGCCAGCGCCAGGAACGCCGTGGGGAGCACAAGGAGGAGACTCAGCGGCCCCACCACGGCCCACACGGTTTGTTGTCGCTTTGACATGCTAGGCACCCTGGGCTAAATGATGCGCTGTCACGGATACGCCGTCGGATGCATGACGCATGGTAACGGCAGCAGTTCGCTAGAGCACGGCGTGGCCATGGCGTTCGGCCCCGGCCTCACCATCGAGGGCGCGCTGTTCCGGTGGATCGGTTGAGGGTCGGTGGGCGTCTGGGCGAACGAGCGTCCGGGCGAGAAGACGACCTTGTGTTCCCATCCTCACGCACGTCCGCACGCGGTCACTTCTGCACGCCCGGCGAGCGGCGGAGGAACTCGTTGTACAGCTCCGTGTGCCGGCTCTCCAGCGGAATCTGGTAGCCGTCGATGAAGAGGTGGACGATGTCCGTGGAGGTCTCGAACGGGTCGCCGGTGGCCACAAACAGGTTCGCGCGCTTGCCCGCTTCGAGCGAGCCCACCTCGTCGTCGACGCCGAAGATCTGGGCGGGTGCGATGGTCACGGCCCGGAGCGCCGCCTCCTTGCCGAGCCCGTACGCTGCCGCAAAGCCCGCGTGGTACGGCAGGTTGCGCACGTTTTCGGCCTCGCCAGTGCGGATGGCCACCTGCACGCCCGCGTCGTGGAGCAGGCCGGCGTTGGCGTACGGCTTGTCGTACCGGTCCGCATCGCGCGAGGGCGTCGACAGCACGGGGCCCACCAGTACAGGCACGCCGGCCTCGGCGATAGCATCGGCCACGCGCCAGCCTTCCTCCGCGCCGCTGAGCACGATCTGATTGGTGAGGCCACGCTCCGCGGCCCATTCGAGGGCTGAGGTGATGTCGGCCGAGGCGTCGGCCTTCAGCAGGATGGGCTGCGTGCCGCGCACCACCGGCACCATTGCCTGCATGGCGGGCGAGTACTCCGGGCGGCGGTTCGCGTCGGGGTCGGCGGCGTGCGCCGAGTCGATGCGCGCGTAGAGCGCGGCCTGGTCCCACACCGCGTTCAGCTTCTCGATGGCCTCCTGCGCTTGCTTCTCGATCTCCTCCTCGGAGCGGTCGTCCCACCAGCCGCGCCGGCCGGTCGACGGATAGTCGAGCACGACGGGCTCGTAACCGCCAAGGAGCATCTGCTCGGGCGTGTAGCCGTGCAGCCCGATGAGCGCGGCCGTCCCGGGGAGCAGGCCGCCTTCCGGCTCCGCGATGACCGACGTTACGCCGTTCACGCGCGTCACGGGGATGCTGACCGAGTTCGGGTTCACAGCCGTGAGCGCCTGCATGTGCGGTGTCAGCTCGCCGATCTCGCGGTAGTCGCGCGTCTCGGAGAGCGAGCCCACCTCCACGAGCCCCAGCTGCGTCCCGCTGTCGATCAGGCCGGGGTAGATGGACAGGTCGGTGCAGTCGATCACCTCAGCGTCGGCGGGCACGGCTACGTCCGCGCCGACGGCGGCGATGCGGCCGTCCTCGATGACGAGCGTGCCGTTGTCGATCGTGCCGTTCGTGACGGTCACGATGCGGGCATTCGTGAGCGCGAAGGTGCCGTCTCGACCGGGCGTTTTCTGCGCGGACGCGACCGTCGCGGTGAGGAGCAGGAGGGAGCAAAGGAGCGAGAGAAAGCGCATGGATCTAGGCAGCCAGTGTTTATGCCCGAAGAGGGGGGAGGGGCGTGTCGCAATACGCCCGTGCAACGATGTCAGTGAGAATGAGTGTGTTGGAGGCGCAATCCGCGCTGCGTGGCCTGCAGGAAGGCGCCTTGCATGCACCGCACGCCGTGGTCGTGGGTGCCGTGAGTCGACGCGTCGACCGACGCCTCGGGGTCCACGCGGAGGCGCATGTCGTCGGGGTCCAGCGCGCGGTCGAAGCGCGTCACGCCGTCCACGATCGTCCGCTGGGCGATGGCGTAGATGGAAAGCGGGTGTTCGTCGAAGATAGCGAGGTCGGCGTCTTTGCCTACCTCGATGGAGCCGACGCGGTCGGCGATACCCAGCTGCCGCGCCGGGTTGATCGTGATGAGGCGCAGCGCCTGGTTGTCGGTCAGGTCGCCGTACTTCTGCGACTTGGCCGCCTCGTGGTAGAGGTGGCGGTTCAACTCCGGCGAGTCGGAGTTGATCGACGTCAGCACCCCGTTTTGGGTGAGGATGGCCGCGTTGTACGCCGTCGAGTAGTAGACCTCGAACTTGTACGCCCACCAGTCCGCGAAGATGGACGCGCCCGCACCAAATTGGGCCAGCTCGGGCGCTACCTTGAAGCCTTCGTTCACGTGCTGGAAGACGACGTCCTCGACGCCGAAGTCCTCAAGCACGTCCATCAGCATGAGGATTTCGTCGGCGCGGTACGAGTGGCAGTGGACGATGACGTCGCCGCTCAGGATGCCAGCCAAGACCTCTAACCGCTCGCTATGCGGCGGCGGGGCGGGGCGCTCGCCGGCGTCGTACAGGCGCTTGGCCTCCGCGTAGCGCTCCGCGTTCTTCAGCGCCTCGCGGATCACCTGCTCCACGCCCATCCGCGTCGTCGGCTGGATGTCGTTGCCCTCGCCGTGGACGCGGGTCGGGTTTTCGCCGAGCGCAAACTTGACCGTCCGCGGGGCGCCCTCCATCCGCAGGGCGTCGGGGTCCGCCGCGCCGTAGCGGTGCTTGATGGTCTCGTTTTGCCCGCCGATGGGGTTCGCCGAGCCGTGCATCACGTGCGAGGTCGTGACGCCGCCGGCCAGCGCGCGGTAGAGTTCGACCTCGAACGGGTCGAGCACGTCGCCCACGCCCACCTCGGCGGTAACGGGGTTCGTGGCCTCGTTGATGCTGCTGACGGCGATGTGCGAGTGCGCGTCGATGATGCCCGGCATCACGTACATGTCCGTCGCGTCGTACACCTCGATGCCGTCGGGCGCCTCCAGGTCGGGGCCGATCTCGGCGATCGTACCGTCGCGCACGAGGATGTCGGTGTCGTCGCGCACGCCGTTCGTGATGGTAAGCACCGTCCCGCCCTCGATCAGGATGTCATCCGGGCCGGCGGCGGGCGACTGCGCGTGCACGAGCGGAGCGAGCGGCCCCGCCATCCACAGCGCGGTGGCGAGTAAAACAATGAGAGGGGCGAAAGAGCGGTTGCAGCGTGGCATCGTAGCAAAGAGCGTCATGGGCAGTTCAAAACAAAGGCCGGTGGGGAAGGCGCTACCGGTTGGGACCGGACGTGCGCTCGGCAGTGAGGGGCACCGAGCCGAAGTTGGGCACCTCCACCGAGCCGTCCATTTCGTCGGCGGTGACGGTGACCGTGACGGCGACCTGGCCCGTCTGCCCCGCGTCGAATTCGAAGGTCAGCGTCGTGCCGCTCAGGGTGAGGTTTTCCAGGTCGGTTTCCTCAGACCCCATGTCCGACGTGATGGTGCCCGCCAGGTCGCCCGGCTCGCCGGTGATCTCGATGGTGCCGCCGGCATCGCCCTGCGGCGTGGCGACCGTGTAGTCCCACGCGCCGACGGGATTGGCCATGCCTTCCGCATCGCTCGCCGCAGCGTCCGGCTGGGCCGCCTCGATCTCAAACAGCTGGCCGTCGACGAACATGTAGCGGACGGCGGTGTCCTCGGCGAAGTACGGCCCGTCGGTGACCACGAGGTTCGCGATCTTACCGCGTTCTACGGTGCCGAGCCGATCGCTCAGGCCCAGCAGGTCGGCCGGGTGCGTGGTGAGCGCGGCGAGCGCCACAACCTCGGGCAGGCCGGCGTCGATCATCGTGCGCAGGTTCGTGCGGATGCCACCGGCATCCACGTCGGCCGTCATGAAGCTGAAGCGCAGCCCGGCCTCGTGCAGCGTGGCGGCGTTCTGATAGTATTCCTGCCGCTCGATGGCCTGCCGCGCCTCCAGGTTGTCCGTCTCATCGTCGGTGTCTTCGTACGAGCGCGTCCGGAAGTCGCGCACGAAGAAGCTGGACGGGTCGGGCGGCGTAGCGGCCTTGGCGGTGTCCGATGCGGTGGTGAGGGTGTCCGTCTCGGCGGCCTCGGTCGTCAGCGTATCGGGTTCGGGCGGCGACCAGTCCTTGTCCTCGGGCAGGTCGAGTGTGAGGACCAGGTCGGCGCCGGCGTCCTGGAGCGTCTCCGCGGCACGAAAGCCTTCGTTCACCCCGGCGAGCGCGAGCGGGAAGCCGAGCTCCTCCTGCAAACTTAGTGCGCGGTGCATTTCGAGCAGGCCCTCCGTGTAAAAGAAGACGGGCTGCGCCCCATCGATGACGGGGAAGAAGGCGCTGTGGACGGGATCGCTGGGCGGGCGCTCCCGGCCCTGCCGGTTCTGGGCGTACTGGTCTTCCAGCATCATGCGGCGCTCAGCCTCGCGGTACAGCTGACGCCACGTGGCGATGTTGGCCATGGAGGTGGCCGGATATACGCCCCGCGCGCCGGCGAACCGGGCAAAGAGCGAGGCCTCGCCTTCAAGCACCATGGCGTTCGGGTCGTCGCCGGCGAGCTGGACGATGGTGCCCACGCCCGGCAGCATGCGGCCTTCGGGGACGACGTGCGCCGCCGCGAAGCCGATCTCGCGAAGCGATTCGACGTCGTTGTCCGAGGGGTCGAGCATCGTGCGCGCTCGGCGGTCCGGCTGGATGCCGGCGCGGTCATACGGCGGATCGCCGGGGTTGTCGACGTCCTGGTTGGTGTCTGCATCCGGTTCGTCGACCGCCGCGTACGCGAGGCTGCTGATGAAACCGGCATAGACGGTCAGCGAGTCGGCGTCGACGCGCTGCGCATCGAACGGAACCGCTACGTCGGGGCCCACGGCGTCGATTAATCCGTTGCGGACGATGACGGTCGCGCCTTCGATGACGTCGCCCGGGGCCTGCACGACCGTCACGTTTTCGAGCGCGTACGTGCGGGTGACGGCGGGCACTTCGCTCTGGGCGAATGCAGTCGGGACGCTGAGTACGCACAACAGCGTGATGCACGCAAGAGCGGAAAGCGAGCGCAGGGCTCGCACAACAAGATGGGGGAGCATGGCGGCGGAGTGCTTCGCGAGAATCCTTGAATGGCCAGCC
>JAAAPH010000044.1 GCA_009908415.1 Bacteroidota bacterium | reverse complement strand
TGCGCCGTGCCTCTCCTGGAGCGGCATCCTATCGCCGCCTTCCGGAATAACACCCTGACGACGACGCAACTGCTCCAGCAGAGCACATCGTACGGCGTAGAGCAGTTTGTGCTCGTCTCTACCGACAAGGCCGTTGCGCCGATCAGCGTGCTGGGCGCCACGAAGCAACTGGCCGAGTGGGCGGTACGCCATGCTGCGCCCCACCTCAGCGCGAAGATCGTTCGTTTTGGCAACGTGTTCGGCTCGCGGGGCAGTGTCGTCCCCCTCTTCCTTCAGCAGCTCGCTGAAGGGGGTCCGGTAAAAATCACTCACCCGGACATGGAGCGGTACTTTATGACGGCCCAAGAAGCGGGCAGCCTGATTTTGCAGACGCTCCTTTTGGACACCATGCCGGTCTATGCGCTGAAAATGGGCTCGCCGATCCGGATTCAGTGGCTGGCCAAAGCCCTCATCCGTCGCCTCGCGCCTGAACACGACCCCTCGGATCTCATCGTCTTCACTGGGCGGCGCCCCGGCGAAAAGCTGCGTGAACAGCTGCAGTCTTCGGAGGAAAGCGCCCGGCCGACCACGCATCCCCGTGTCCTCGGACTCGAAGGCCCGGTGCCGCACTTGGACCGGCTCTGCACCTTCGCTCAGGATCAGGCCGGAGCGGCGCTGCGCGCGACGCTCGTCGAAGCCGAATCGGTCACTCCGCTGGACGCTGCTTAGACGCTGGGTCGCTCTCATGAACGTTCTGATGGTTCATCCCACCCCACGCCCCTTTATGCAGTTAGACGCGGAGATTCTCCGCTCTGCGTTTACGGTGCGCACCGTGCGGGTCCGGTTCCACCCGCGCCCCCACCTGATGGCGGACACATGGGCCGCGCTCCGCCTGACGCGGTGGGCCGATGTCGTGTTGGCCTGGTTTGGTGGTGTGCACGCGCTGCTGCCCTTCGTGACCGCTCGACTATTGGGCAAGCGGTGCGCCGTCATTGCGAGCGGGGTGGACGTCGCCGCGATGCCATCCATTCAGTACGGCCATATGCGCCCCGGATGGCTGCGTAGTGCCGGCCGCCTCGTTTTTCGGCTTGCTCATCGCGTATTTGCGGTTTCTGGTTTCACTGCGCAAGAGGCTGCGCACAATACAGGGGTCGCGCCGCACAAGATTGAAATCATCCCTCACGGCCTGCCCCCGTGCCCTCCGCATACGGAGCAACATGCTGCGCCCTCACATCGCACCGGAGTGATAACCGTGGCCACGGTTGATGCCCGGGCCGTCGGCCTGAAAGGCCTCACTACGTTTGTGCGCACCGCGGCCCGCTGCCCCGACGTTCCTTTCGAGATTGTAGGGGGCGGCGATCCTGCCACGCTCCAGGCCCGCTGTCTCGCCATCCCTCCAAACGTAACGTTTACTGGCTGGCTGCCCTCAGAGGCGCTGCAAGCGCGCATGCAGCGCCGCACGGTCTACGTCCAACTGTCGGCGTATGAGTCGTTTGGCATGGCGCTCGCAGAAGCCATGCAGTGTGGATGCCGCCCCGTCGTAACACGGCGCGGCGCCCTGCCGGAGGTCGTGGGCGATGCGGGGTGGTACGTGCCGTACGGCGATCCCGATGCGACGGCGCGGGCTATTCGCGAGGCGCTCGACGCGCCCGCTGCGGCATCACGGGCCGCTCGCCGGCGTATTATGGAGCGGTTCCCGCTGTCGCGCCGGCGCCGAGCCCTTGTCGATGCCGTGCGTGCTCTCGGCCCCTGATATTTGTGTCGCAAAGAAGCACTCGATTCATGCTGTCTGTTGCTCGCCCCTGCCATTATCTCGCGCGCCTCGCCCGCTGCCTTCAGGGGTGGAAAGGGCTTGTGGCCGCGAGCCTGCTGCTTCCCGTGGCGGCCAGCGCACAGCCCTCGTTCGACGCCTCGTGGTACGACCCCAACGCCCCCCACGTTAAGATCGCCGTCGTGGAAGAGGGCGTGTATCGCGTCGCGTCCAGCCGGCTTGCCGCGGCAGGTATGCCGTCCAGTGCCGACCCGTCCACCTTCCGGCTGCTCGAAAACGGGCGCGAGGTCCCCATCGACGTGGATGGAGGCGACATCATCTTCGTCGGCCAACGCAACCGAGGCACCGACGAAACGTGGGCCTATGACGGCAATCCCGCCCTCCAAAATAGCACCTACTACAGCCTGTTCAGCGACACCACCTTTTATTGGCTGACGTGGGGCGGTGCCGCGGGCCGGCGCTACCAGCCGGCCGATTCCCCGAGCGGCACGGCAACGTCCGTCGTACGCGACACGCTCCATCGTGAGCAAGACAACACCTACTTCTACGGCCAGTCGTCGGGCGACCCGCGGTATACGCAAGGGGAAGGCTACTACTGGTCGCGCTTCAGCATCAACACGGCGGGGAATACCATTGAGCAGACGTACGCGGTACCGCTCGACCGCTTTGCGAACTCAGCCGGTGAGGACGTGACCGTTCGCGTGCAGCTTATGGGCACGTCCGGCTCCCGGCATCGCGTGCAACTTGCGGTGGAGCCTGACGGCGGAGGCAGTACGCTCGCCACCGATGAGGCAACCTGGGACCGGTACACGCCCACTACGCTGTCGGCCACGGTGCCCTCCGGCTCGATGCCCGCCGACGGCGCCCTGCAGGTTCGACTCACGTCGTTTGGCGATGCGGCGTATGGCACGCCCAACTACGTGTCGCTCGACTGGATCGAAGCGCACTATCCCCGCACACTCTCGGCCGACGGCGCGTCGGACGCGCAGCACGTTACCACAGCCCCGGGCGCGTACACGTTCACCCTGACCGGGCACACCGACCCGGTCCGTGTGTATGCCCCTGCGACCGGGCGCCGCTACGGCGCTGCATCTCAGGGCAGCGGCTCGTTCACCTTCGACGCCGCCCCCACCGCGCCGACCACATACTGGGTCACCGGCGCAACGGGCTACCGCACGCCCGCCGACGTGCGCCCTGACACCCCGAGCGACTGGGCCGCCCCCTCCAACGCGGCTGATTACGTGATCCTGACGACGCAGGCGCTCCAGCCATCGGCCGAAGACCTGGCGGTGTATCGCCAGAATGCAAACGGCTACGCGACGGCGGTAGTCAACGTGCAAGACGTCTTCGACCAGTTTGATTACGGTCGCCCCACGCCCGTCGCCATCCGGCGCTTCATCCGCGCGACGCAATCGTGGCAAACGCCGCCGCGCTTCGTTGCCATCTGGGCAGACGCCCCGTTTCCCGTATCCAAATCGGGCGGCGTCCCTCGGCCACGGCCTGCGTGGGCGGTGCCATCGTTCGGCTATGGGCCGTCGGACGGCTGGTTTGCCATGCAAGCCGGGGGCGCCGACGATTGGTCGGAAATCGTTGCCATCGGACGGATCCCGATCCGTACGAACGACGACGGACGTCTCTTCCTGGAAAAGCTGCGCACTTACGAACGCGCGCCGCTAGCTGACTGGCAGAAGCGCATGCTGATGCTGGCGGGCGGCACCTCGGCCGGCGAGCAGAACACCTTGCAGTTTTATACGACCCAGTGGGCCGAGGAAGCCGCTTCCCCGACAGGCGCCGATACGCTCTACTACTTCAAGAACGTCAACGACCCGCTAGACACCAGCTTCCAGGATTCGCTGCGCGTCGACCTGCGGCGTGGGAGCGGCTGGCTCAACTACTTCGGCCACTCGGCCGCGCAGACGTGGGAGATTGTCACCGATCCGCCCGACGAGTTTGACAATGCCGGCCGGCTGCCCTTCGTCGTATCGCTGGCGTGCAAGACGGGCTCGTTTGCCGGGGGGCGTTTCGAAGACCGGGACGCGCCCTCCCTCGGCGAGGCCCTAGTCGTCGGCACGCTGGATGGGGGAATTGCGCACTGGGGGACGTCAGAACTAGGCAACATCACGCCCTCGGCCCGGCTCAACACGGCCCTCGTCGAACGGGTTTTCCGGGACACTGTCCGCGTGATGGGGCACGCCATTCAAGACGCCAAGGCGGAGCTTGCCGCCAACTTCAGCGAGAGCGAGCTCTACATCCGCCACCTGCTGCAGTACGGCCTGATTGGGGACCCCGCCCTGCGCCTCGCCCTGCCGACACAGCCCGACTTCGACATCGCGGCCAGCCGCATCATCACGCAGCCGGACAACCCGACGCCGGGCGACTCGCTCGTGACCACGGCGCGGTTCCGCAACCGAGGGCTTATCCCGGCCGATAGCGTCGACGTCACGCTCACCCGCACCGATCCGGTCGGACAGGCCACGACGACGTCGCGCCGTCTCCCGCCTTTCGCGCTGGAGGCCTCTATCAGCGAGACGTACTTTCTCGACGAGCAGGCGATCGGGCCCAATGCCCTCCGCGCGGCCATTGATCCGGGCGACGAATACGCAGAAGCGAACGAGACCAACAACGAGGCGACGCAATCGCAAGTCGTATTTCGCACGGGGGTCGAATTGATCACGCCGCGCGACGACGGCATCGTGAGTCAGCGGCAGCCCACCCTCCGGGTCCAATTGATTGGCGGCAGCCAGCCGGGCGGCTCGCTCGCCCTCGAACTCGACTCGACGGCCGCCTTCGACTCCGGCGCGCTCCAGCAGACGACCCGCCCGACGGATACCTTTGTGGTCGACTGGCAGCCGACCCGCGCCCTGGAGAACGGCGTCACATACCACTGGCGGGCCCGGCAGACGACCGGCGCCGAGGCGCAGGAATGGACTACGGGACGATTTACCGTGCAAGCCGGGCAATTATCGGGCTGGCTCCAGCAAGACAGGCAACTGGCCAGCAATCCCAAACAGGAGCGCATGACGTTCGCAGACGGGCGATGGGCATTTGACACGTTCCCGCTCGAAGTGCTTGCATCCTCCGAAGAAGGGAGCGGTGCACTGAAGGGGCGGTTCCAGGTTGGATCGCAGATCTACGAAAACATCCGGCTCGGCTTCGGCGTGCTCGTCATTGATGACGAGACGGGGGACGTGCTGGCTCACGGTTCGTACTGCACCTACGACGTGGCCGACCAGTTCGTCGCCCCCGGCTGTACAGACGGCTTAGAGCAGAGCGATGCGATTGCGGCGCTGGAAACGCTTCTCGCCAGCGTCGAGCCGGGGGATTACGTGTTCACCCGCACGCGCCACCTCGGCCGTTCCGGCGGAAGCGCAACCCTCCCAGAAGCCGTCAAAGCAGCCTTTCGTACGCTGGGGACGTCCGATGGCGCGTACAGCACAGCCATCGACACACTGACCTACAACGACCTGTGGCTGATGCAGGCCCGCAAGGGCACGCCGGACGCTACCGTTGAAATCGCCCAGGCGGCCCCGCCTCTCACGGGCGACACGCCGCGCGACATCGTCCTGACCACGCGGCTCGACATTCCGCATGCGCAGGGGCAGGCAACCACAGCCCGCATCGGCCCGGCCCAGGACTGGAATGAATTGGCATGGATCGCGTCTCCCTCAGGTCCGAACAGCCGCGTGCGAGTCGACGTGCTGTCCGGTGACGGGGGCACAGTCCTCAAACAGTTCGACGCGCTCCAAACGACGGGCCCGCTCTCCCTGAACGACATCGACCCAGCCACCCATCCGTACCTGCGCCTGCGTGCGACGCTGACCGACTCGACCCGACGCGTCGCTCCGCAACTCCGGCGATGGCAGGTTCATTACGCGGCCCCGCCGGAACTTGGCGGCGACGTGGCAGCCCTTCAAGTCATTCCTGACACCCTGGAAGAAGGCGCGACCCCCTCGGTCACTGTTCCCATCCAGAACTTGAGCGGCCCGCCGGCCAGCGACGTGATCGTCCGATATGACCTCACCGATGCCGCCAACCAAACAACCGTCGTCGGGCGCGACACGCTGGGCACGCTGGCGCCCGGCGAGACGAAGGCGAGCACCGTGTCCTTCGCGACTACAGATCGGGGCGGCGCCAATCGGCTGACCGCGCAGATTGAGCGGAGCGGCGCCCCGGAGCCCATTGCGTACAACAATACGCTTGTCAGCAACTTTTTCGTTGCGGCGGACCGGCAACCGCCCACGCTGAAGGTGCTCGTCGAAGGCCGCGCGTTGCCGCC
>JAAAPH010000244.1 GCA_009908415.1 Bacteroidota bacterium | reverse complement strand
CCGCCATCACGGCCGTTTCGTAACGGGGCTTCACCATGCGGATAAGGGCCACGCCCACGCCGCACATCATGAGGCCCCACAACATGAACGAGCCTTCTTGTCCGGCCCAGAATGTCGACATCAGGTAGTGCAGGGGAAGGTCGTTCGACGACGTCTGGTAGACGTAGGCATACTGGTACTGATGGTTGAGAATCAGATACATTAGGATGCCCGATGCGGCAGTGAGTGTGCTGGCCATGGCATACCAGCCGCCCCGCCCGATCCGTTTCCATTCGGCGGTGCCGGTGGTGCGTTGGGTGGCCAGGAAGAACCCGACGGCCGATACGGCCACCGCCACGAACGACATCAAGATGAGGACTTCACCGATGGTACCGAGCATAAGCGCCAATGGGTCGAAACGGAAACGGGAGCGGGGAAATTTGAAAGTGGAGCGAAGAGAGCGGTTCCGGGGCGGCGCGTACGGCGCACAGCTCCGCTCCGGATTCACGATATTTTGGCCCCCGGGAGGCGGTGCAAAGACCGGTCCGAGCAGTCCGCGTCGCCGCCGCAAGGCGTTCGCAAAACGATACCGCCGGTGGTTCGTAGCATCCGCGCCCGCTCGCTTTCTCCTCAACGTTTTCTTTTGCCCATGCCCATCGATGCGGTCATCTTCGATGTCGACGGCACCTTCGTCGATAGCAATCCGCTCCATGCTCGCGCCTGGGCACGGGCCTTTGCAGACCACGGGCTCGGCCTACCCGTACGGCGCTTCGAAGCGGAAATCGGGAAGGGCAGCCCCGAGATGCTGCACGACCTGCTGGGTCCGGAAGCAGCCCGCGAGCAGGAGGCCGCGTTGTGCGAAGCCCACGGGGCCCACTATCACGCCCTGCTCGACGACGAAGGCGTGCGCGTTTTCCCGCAGGCCGTCGCGCTCCTGGAGGCCGTGCAGGCGAACGGGCTACCCACGGCGGTGGCCACGGCGGCCGATCGGCGCGACCTGGAGCACGTGCTCGACGTGGCGGGGTTGGACCTCGCGGGCCGCGTGGAGGCCGTCGTCGCGGGCTCGGACGTGGCGCGCAGCAAGCCGGCGCCCGATGTAGTCGAAGCGGCCGCGCAGACGCTTAGCGTGGCCCCGGCGCAGTGCGCCATGATCGGCGATACGCCGTACGATGCAACGGCCAGCCTACGCGCCGGCGCTGTGTGTCTCGGCGTATGCACCGGCTTCCACGGGGCGGATGCCATGCGACGGGCCGGCGCCCGCGCCAGCTACGCCGACCCCGCAGGCCTGCTCGACCACCTTGACGAGGCGCTCGATGCCGCGGCGCCCATGGCCATCCGCCTCACCCCCGACCGCATGCAGGCGCTCATGGAGGAGGCGCTCGACGTGGCCCGTGCGGGCTTCGATAAGGGCGAGATTCCGATCGGGAGTGTGCTGGTGGACGGCGCCGGCCGCGTCATCGGACGGGGGCACAACACGGCGCGGGCCGCAGGCACCGCCACGGCGCACGCCGAGATGAACGCCTTTGCAGATGCCGCAGGACATGACCTGCGCGCCGAGCGGGGGCTCATCCTCGTTACCACACTAGAGCCGTGTGTCATGTGCCTGGGCGCCGCGCTGGAGGCGCAGGTCGACACCGTCATCTACGCCCTGGGCGCGCCCGAGAACGGCGGTCTCGCTCGGTGCCTGCCCACCGATCGGCCCGGCAGCTTCATGCCGCGGTGCATCGGCGGCGTGGGGGCCGCGGCAAGTCGGGCCCTGCTGGCGCAGTGGCAGGAGCAGCACGGCGGGTCCGGATTCGTGAAGCGGCTGCTGGGCGACGGGGAAACGGCGGCTTCATCTTTGCGAGATATGCCATAACTTCTTCCCGTCGATCTCATATCGCTCATGATGCTTCGACCTACTTTACACCATATCCGCTGGGCGTGTGCGCTGGGGCTCCTGCTCGGCTTCTCCGCGTGCATGGGCGCCGGCGCGATGGTGCCGGATCCGGGGGAAAGCGCCACGGGCGAGGCCAGCTACTACGCTGACAAGTTCATCGGCCGGACGACGGCAAGCGGAGAGCGCTACGACCCGGAGGCAATGACCGCCGCGCACCGGACCCTGCCGTTCGGCACGCGGGTGCGGGTCACGCGCCTCTCGGATGGGCGCAGCGTGGTCGTACGTATCAACGATCGGGGGCCCTTTGTGCGCGGCCGCATCATCGACCTCTCGCACGCCGCGGCCCGTAAGCTCGGCATGATGCGCGAAGGCGTCGTGTCGGTCTCCGTCGAGGTAATCAGCGCTGGGCAGGCCGGCGCGTCCCGCGTTGCGCTCCACCATCTCTGGGCACTCAGTACCAGATGGGGGCGATCATCTCCATCAGGCGCTTGCTGACGCGGCGGTTCTGCTCCACGATCGTGTCGTGGCGGGGAATGTCGAAGTCTTGCGGCGCATCGTGGAGCGTTGGCGTGATCGGTGCATCCAAGCGCTCCGTCCATCGCGTTCGCCAATCCGTGGGCAGGTCGTCCGGAAGGTCGTGGCCGGTGGCCATCAGGTACAGCATGGCCCAGATGCGCACCGTGGCGTCAAAGCGGTAGCCGCCGCCCAACGTGAGCAGCAACCGGCCGCCGGCGTGCGTATCGGCGAGATCCAGGATCGCACCGAAGAGCCGCTCGTAGAGTTGGGTCGTCAGCATCAGGTCGGCGAGCGGGTCGCTGAAGTGGGCATCCGCGCCGCACTGGGCGACGATGACGTCCGGGGCGTATTGCTCGATGGCGTACGGCACCACGCGCTCGAAGCACTCCAGGTAGCTCGCGTTTTCGGTGTAGGGCTCCAGCGGCACGTTGAGCGACAGGCCCCGACCGGGCTCCTCGCCGAGTTCCGATACGCCGCCCGTTCCCGGAAAGAGGTAACGCCCGGACTCATGCAGGCTGAGCGTGAGCACCTCCGGGTCGTCGTAGTGGATCCACTGCACCCCGTCGCCGTGGTGCACGTCGATGTCGAGGTACGCCACGCGGTAGCCGGCCTGGCGCAGCGCGTCGATGGCGACGGACAGGTCGTTGTAGACGCAGAATCCGGAGGCCATCTCGCGGCGCGCGTGGTGGAGCCCGCCGCCGAGTTGCAGCACGCGGGTCGCGGTGCCGTCGGCAATGCGGCGGGCGCCGTGCAAAGCGCCGCCTACGAGTCCGCGCGTGGCTGCGTCCATCTCGTCAAAGACGGGCACGTCGGTCGTGTCGAGCCCGAACTGGCGGGCGTTTGGCATGGGGGTGCCCTGTCCCGCCGCCTCCACTTGCTCGACGAGCGACGCGGCATGCACACGCAGCACGTCCTCGCGCGCAGCGACGGGCGGATCGACCGGCGCTGCCCACACGCCGAGGGCGTCGAGCAGGTCGACGAGCATCTCCAGGCGGGCCGGGCTGAACGGGTGTTCGGGCCCGAAGTTGTAGGACTGATACCGGTCGTGATAGAGGACGGTCGAGCTCACAACGGAAGCGCTTGCGCGAAGAGGCAGAAGGAGACGAGCGAGGGGGTCAAGTCGGCTTCGGGGTCGGCCACACGACGTCGAAGCCTTCCTCGCGGAGCGTCTGCGCGATGGGGCGCACGTTGATCGTGTCAAGCCGCAGGATCACGCGCAGGCGCGTGGCCGGCGCCCCGTCGTCGGTAGGCTCGTCCTCGTAGTAGCTGAGGACGGAGCGCACGTCGAAACCGGCTTCGGCGATGCGCATCGTGAGCTGGGCCAGTTGGCCGGGCTCATCGTTCAGCGAGATGGCCAGCCGCCCACTCGGCTTCTCCAGGCCGGTGAGCCGGATCACGGAGTCGAGCAGGTTGGTGACTGTAATGATACCCACGAGCTCGTCGCCGTCGAGCACCGGCAGGCAACCAATCCTCTTCGTGCGAAGCAGGCGGGCCGCTTCCTCCACCGGGTCCAGCGGGCCGGCCGTGATGAGTTGGGTCGACATCACGTTCGCCACGGTCACGTCGGCTTCGACCGGGTCGGTGCGGAGCGGGCTCGTCATGTACCGCAGGTCGCGGTCGGTTACGACGCCAGCGAGCGTGCCGTCGTCGAGCACGGGCAGGTGGCGGATGTCGTGCTCCCGCATCGCTTGGAGGGCCGACAGGATGGGTGTGTCGACCGTCGTCGTATGGACGGGATGCTGCATCACATCTTGGACAAGCATACCGGCGCTGGAAGGCTGTACCTGAAGATTGGAGGGACGAGGCGTCGGCGGGGCCTCAGTACATCAACAGTAACATCAACACGGGGGGCGGGAGCGGCTAATCGGCCAGGGCCTGTTCGAAGGTGTGGCGCATGGCCGCTGGCGGACGGGTAGGGCGGCGGCGCTCGGCATCCATAAAACAGAGCGTCACGGTGCCGGTCGCCAGCACGTCCGCGTCGCCCGTGCGCTGCACCGTGTAGGCAATGGGCACGCGCACGCTCGGCATCGTTTCGAACCGGGTCACGATGTCCAGCATGTCATCGTAGTGGGCGGGCCGCTTGTACTGCACGTCGAGGTCGATCACCGGCATAATGATGCCGCCGGCCTCAATGTCGCGATACGCGATGCCGAGGTCGCGGAGCGCTTCGGTGCGGGCCGCCTCGAAGTAATCGAGGTAGTGCGTGTGATAGACGACGCCCATCGGATCGCACTCGCGATAGCGCACCCGGTGTTGATAGACGTATTCGTACACAGATAGCTTGTCGTGGCGAATGGGGCGGTGTGAGGGCTACTGCTGTTGAATGCAAAGCGCTGGGCATAAAACGCGGAGCGCTGAACCTTTACCCCTCGGCGTGGACTTCTGAGCTCTCCTCCCGGAAGGCGCCCATGCGGTCCAGTTTCGCGATCCGCTCGTCTTTCAGCGTGCTCGGGTCCAGGTCGTCCAGCGTCGAGAGGGCATGAGCAATGGCTTGGCCGGTCGCGTCGAAGGTAGCTTCCGGGTTGCGATGCGCCCCTCCGATGGGTTCGGGCACGATCTCATCCACGACGTTCACTTCGACGAGGTCCGGAGCGGTGAGCTTCAGCGCGCGGGCGGCGTCTTCCTTATAATCCCATGAGCGCCAGAGGATTTGCGAACAGCTTTCGGGGGCGATCACCGAATACCAGGCGTTTTCGAGCATGAGCACCCGGTCGCCCACGCCGATGCCGAGCGCGCCGCCCGACGCGCCTTCGCCCACGACCACGACCACGATAGGCACAGGCAGGCGGGCCATCTCCAAGAGATTACGCGCGATGGCTTCGGCTTGGCCGCGTTCCTCGGCTTCCAGGCCGGGGTAGGCCCCCGGCGTGTCGAGGAGCGTAATGACCGGTTTGTTGAACTTGGCCGCCATCTTCATGAGGCGAAGCGCTTTCCGGTAGCCTTCGGGGTTGGGCATCCCGAAGCGGCGGAACTTGCGCTCCTTCGTGTCGCGGCCCTTCTGGTGGCCGATGATCATCGCAGTCCGGTCCCGATAGCCGTACGAGGCGCCCTTGAAGGTGGCGAGGCCGCCGATGATGGCCCGGTCGTCCCCATGGATGCGGTCGCCGTGCAGCTCGACGAAGCCTTCGGTGAGGGCCTCGATGTGATCGAGCGTGTAAGGCCGCTGCGGATGGCGCGCGATCTGGACGCGCTGCCACCGTGTGAGGTTGCGATAGATGGACGTACGCAGGTTGTCGACACGCTCCTCCAGCGCTTCGATCTCGGCCGCGAGGTCCAGGTTGTCGTCACGGTTGAGCGCGCGCATTTCGTCGAGCTTGCCCTCTAGTTCGACGATGGGCTTCTCGAAGTCGAGAAGATGTTGCGATGATGTAGCCATGGTATGGTCCGAATGAACTTGCTGACAGAGGCATGGTGACGCGGCAGACAAGAGAGCGCCCAGCCCGTTGACTAGGGTACAAAATGGGAGCGAAGAACCCAACCCTTCACGCGAAATCGGGCCGGGATGTTCACGCAGCCGGGATGTTCACGCGGAGGCTGCGCGGGGCGGTGGCGATAGTCTGCCAAATCTTCGCTGTCGCCGATTTGCATGGGAGAGCATGCTATGCTTACGTGCACACGAGCGCCCATCGGTTAAGACGACGGGCCCGAGTCGCTTCCATCCAATCCCGCGAATCCGTGCCACTGCACCGCCACCCATTCATCGACGAGGTACGCCAGACGC
>JAAAPH010000260.1 GCA_009908415.1 Bacteroidota bacterium | reverse complement strand
CGCGCGTGACGGCGGAGCAGACCGTAACGGTCGATGGGGAAGCGGTCGCCCCGAAACAAAAAGAGTACATCCTGCTGAATAAGCCGAAAGATACCATCAGCACGACGGACGACGAGAAGGGTCGCCGCACCGTCCTGGATCTCGTGGGCGCCGGCGGCTCGAACCCAAAAGGCCTGTTTCCCGTCGGGCGTCTCGATCGCAACACCGTGGGCGCCCTGCTGATTACGAACGACGGTGATTTGGCTCATCGGCTCATGCATCCCCGCTTTGAGGTCGACAAGATTTACTTCGTGCGGACGCAGGATCCGGTGAAGCCTCATCAGATTGACGAGCTCCGGCGGGGCATCAAACTAGATGACGGCCTTGCACAGGCGGATGATGTTGCGTGGGTTGATCCGTCCAACCAGCGCGAGGTGCTGATCAAACTCCACGAAGGCCGCAACCGCCAGATTCGCCGCATGATGGAGCGGCTCGGCCATACCATCGTCCTGCTGGAGCGCGTGGACTACGCGGGGCTCACCACCGAGGGGCTCACGCGCGGCCAGTACCGGCGGCTCCGCCGCAACGAAGTAAACGCACTCTACAACCGGGTCACGCACAATTAACGAAGGCGACTTATGGAGACGAAGCAAACCAATTCTGAGTTGATGGCCAACGGCGCGGTGACGGCAAAGGTGCGCGGCGAGGGCCTCACCTATGATGACGTACTCCTCGTTCCGGCGCGTTCATCCGTCATGCCACGCGAGGTGTCCACCGCGACGCAGCTGACGCGCAATATTGAGCTCAACATTCCGCTCGTGTCGGCTGCGATGGATACGGTGACCGAGGCCGATCTGGCGATTGCCATGGCGCGGGAGGGCGGCGTCGGCGTGCTGCATAAAAACATGCCTATCGAGCAGCAAGCGGCTGAGGTCCGGCGTGTGAAGCGTTCCGAGAGCGGCATGATCCTCGATCCGATCACCATCTCGCCGCATGATACGGTAGCCGATGCGCGCCGGATGATGGCGAAGTACTCGATTGGGGGTATCCCGGTGGTCGACGAGAGCAGCAAGCTCGTCGGTATCGTGACGAACCGCGATGTCCGCTTCGAGCTGGAGGGTGACACGCCGCTCCGCAGTATGATGACCTCCGACGAGCTGGTGACGGCGCCGGTGGGCACCACACTGGATGAGGCCGTGCAGATTCTCCAGCGCCACAAGATCGAAAAGCTACCGGTCGTGGACGAGCAGGGGTACCTGAAAGGCCTGATCACCTTCAAAGACATCCGCAAGCGCCGCAAGCACCCGAATGCGTGCAAGGACGAGCATGGTCGTCTCCGCGTGGGTGCAGCGGTCGGGATTACCCCCGAGGTGGTCGACCGCGTCGCGGCGCTCGTCGAGGTGGGCGTGGATTTCATCACCGTCGATACGGCGCATGGTCATTCGGAGGGTGTGCTGAAGACGGTGGAGCGCATCGCTAACCGCTTCGATGGGGAAGTCGATATCGTGGCCGGCAATGTAGGCACGGCCGAAGGCGCGAGCGACCTCATTGCCGCCGGGGCCGATGCGATCAAGGTGGGCATCGGGCCCGGATCCATCTGCACGACGCGCGTGGTGGCCGGGGTCGGCGTTCCGCAGCTTACGGCCATTATGGACTGTGCCAGTGCGGCCCGCGATCAGGGCGTTCCCATCATCGCCGACGGCGGGATCAAGCAGACGGGGGATATCCCGAAGGCCCTGGCCGCCGGGGCCAGCACGGTCATGATCGGAGGCCTCTTTGCCGGTGTCGAAGAGAGCCCAGGCGAGACGGTGCTCTACGAAGGCCGGAAGTACAAAAGCTACCGCGGTATGGGCTCGGTGAGCGCCATGGATGCGGGCAGCAAGGATCGCTACTTCCAAGACGTGGAAGACGACATCCAGAAGCTCGTGCCGGAAGGGGTCGAGGGGCGCGTCCCGTACAGCGGCACGCTCGGCGAGGTCGTGCACCAGATGACCGGGGGCCTCCGAGCCGCGATGGGGTACTGTGGATGCGAGACCGTGCAGGCGTTGTACGCGCAGAGCCAGTTCGTCCGTGCGACGGCGGCCGGGCTCCGCGAGAGTCATCCGCACGATATCGAGATCACGAAGGAGCCGCCCAATTACAGCGCCAGCCCTAACTAGGCCGTTGGTCAGGTTTGTCAGGGCCTGCAGGCGGGGCGGCTTCCAGCGCCGCCGGTTGGCCCCGCCCTATAATCCGTTATTGCAATGAAAAACCGCATACCAGCAATACGAGAGCGTCTGCACGCGCACGGCGCCGATGCCGTGCTGCTCTCCTTCCTTCCGGATATTCGCTGGGCCTGCGGGTTTACGGGGTCGAACGGGCTCTTGGTCGTCGGGAGCGACGAAGCCCACTTCTTGTCGGATGGCCGGTACGCGGCCCAGGCGCATCGAGAGGTCGAGGATGCCTCTGTTCACATTCCGGAAGGCAGTCTTCTCGATTATGCGGCTGAGCAGCAGCTCATCGGGGAGGGGGACACCGCCTTGTTCCAGGCCGATCACGTCACGGTTGCCAAACGGGAGTCATTCGGCGAGAAGTTTCCTGCAGTCAAATGGAAGCCGGTCTCGGATTTCCTCGTCGAGGCCGTGGCGGCTAAAGATTCGTACGAGGTGGAGCGCGTGCGTGGCGCCCAGGCCATTACCGAGGACGTCTTCGACGCTCTGTGCAGATTTATAGAGCCCGGGCAGACGGAGCGTGCCATCGCCGCTGAGATTGTGTACCAGCATTTGAGGCGGGGCGCTGAGCGCATGTCGTTTGATCCGATCGTCGCGTCCGGGCCGAATTCGTCGCTGCCGCACGCGCGTCCTACGAACCGTAAGTTGCGGCGCGGCGATATGGTGGTCATTGACATGGGAGGTGTGGTCGATGGCTATGCGTCGGACATGACGCGCACAGTCGCCATTGGCCGTGCGGACGATGAGGCTCGTGCGCACTACGACGTGGTGCTTGACGCCCAAGAGCGGTCTATTGCGGCTGCGCACGCGGGCATGACGGGGAAGGAGCTCGACGCCGTAGCGCGCAGCGTGATTGAAAACGCTGGGCTCGGTGCCTACTTTTCGCACAGCCTAGGCCACGGCATTGGGTTGCAGACGCACGAGTGGCCGCGTCTGTCGCAGCGGGTCGAGCACACGCTGCCGGAGGGGGCCACGGTCACGATCGAGCCCGGGGTGTACGTGCGGGAGCAGCACGGCATACGAATTGAGGACATTGTGGTCTTGCGAGCCGATGGGTGCGAAAACCTCACCACAGCGCCCAAGGAGTTGGTGGTTTTGTGACTGGAGGTTCCGTTATTGCATGAAGAAACCCTTTTTAATTGCAGCGCTTGCAGTATTCGGCTTCATCTCTGCTCACCCCGCCACTGCACAGGTTGAGCTCATTATTCGCCCTACGGATGCGTCCGCTCCGGCGTTTGCTCAGGCGGTGGCCCAGTTCCCCGCGAAATCCACATCGATCGACCCCGCGCTTTTCGACGCGGTACAATCGGCCCAGCCGGTGTATGCTTCCGCAACCCCGTCGGGCAAAGCGATGGCCCCAGCACCATACGCGTTCACTTTATCCGTGGCGGACTCATCGACGTACGAGGTCGTCAAGGAGCGATGGGAGCGCCGGGCTGACATCGAATCGGTCGAGCCCAACGCGACCTTTCGCGTCACGACGTCGTCTGCTGCCCTGCATGCACGCAGGTCCAATGATCCGCTGGCGGACAGCTTAAACCATCTGCAGGTAGTCCGCGCGCCCGATGCATGGGAGACGACGACGGGGGACGCTTCTGTACGGATCGGGCTGATCGACACCGGACTGGATATGGATCATCCCGATCTGGCTTCCCAGCTCTGGGTCAACCCGGGTGAGGACATAAACGGCAACGGACGCATCGATCCGTCCGATCGAAACGGGATCGATGACGATGATAACGGATGGGTCGACGACCTCGTCGGCTATGACTTCGTCGATCGGCCGGACGTTGTCGACGTGGGCGACTTCCAGGAGCGCGACGCCGATCCGTCGGCCGACGTCGTGGGGCCGGCGAGTGGACACGCGACGGCGGTCGCCGGTGCCATGTCGGCCGCGCAAGACAATGGCACGGGGATTACCGGCGTAGGGCCAGGGGCTCGTCTGGTACCGCTCCGTGCTTTTGGAGGCGATGGCCGCGGCGCCACGGATGACATCGCGGCCGCGATCCTCTACGCCGCGCAGATGGGCTTTGATGTCGTGAATCTTTCCTTCGGGCGCGACTTTGCCTCGCCCCTCATTGAGGAAGCGATCCGTTACGCCGTAGGACGGGGCACGGTGGTCGTGGCTTCGGCCGGTAACAATGGTGGCGATGCGCCCCACTACCCGTCGGACTACCCAGAGGTCATTTCCGTGGCCTGGTTCAATGCTGATGGGACGGATATCGCTTTTCGCGGAGAGTTCGGAGTAGGCATCGACCTGGGCGCTCCGGGCACGGCGATTTACACGACACTGAAGCCAGCTGAAGGCGAGGAACCGTCACCCGAAACGCTGTATGGCCGTCAGAGTGGATCCTCGATGGCCGCTCCGCTCGTGGCGGGCGCCGTCGCCTTGTTGCGTTCGGTTGATCCTGCGCTTTCTCCAGGCTCGATCCAGAGTATTTTGACGGCCTCGGCCGTGGACGTCGGGGCGCCCGGGTGGGACCACCGCACGGCGGCGGGACGCTTGGATATGGCAGACGCCCTGGCTCGTGCGCTTCCCGCGCGCACTGCCATCAGCGCCCCGTCGCACCTCAGCGGTACCGACGCGACCTCATTATCCGTTGTTGGGACGGCCATTGATCCCTCGTTTGCTTCGTATTCAGTCTACTACGCGCGCGGCGCAGACGATCTGGATGCGAGGACCGATCCGTGGGTGCGCCTTGCGGGCCCGGAGTCGCGTCAGGTGATCGACGACACACTGGCCACCGTCCCGGCGGGCACGTTGGCCGAGGGCGTCTACACGATCCGCCTGGCCACCACCCTGCGTAGCGGCACGACGGTCGAGGACCGCCGCCGCATCTTTATTGATCGAACGCCTCCCCGTCTTCAGCCGCTCATCCTGCAGGACGGTCTCGTCAGAGGTCATCATGGTGTCGTTGTCGACGTAGCATCCGATGACCTGACGACGGCATCCCTCCGCGTCACGCTCCACGGGCGGACCGAGACGGTTCGGTCTGACGTGCGCAACGCCCGTCATGGGCTCGCCTGGCCCGACACGCGCGGGGCGGGCGGCGTGGCTGAGGTGCGGGTGGGGCTTACCAATGCGAGCGGCCTGTCGACATCGTATGACACGACCATCACGCTCCCTCAGCGGAACGTCAACACCGCGCTGTTCGACGAGAAGAAACTCGACGTACCGCACGGAGCGCTCCTTCCGGTGGCCACCGACTTCGACGACGATGGGTTGCACGAGATTACCTTCAACCAGTATGAGCGCGGAGCGCTTGGCGACACGCTGCGGACGGTTGAGTGGGATGGGACGGGGCTGGCTGCGTTCGATGCGCTGGTCGCGAACGTCATCCCCCGTGACACCGGCGATACCAACGCGGACGGACAGCAGGAGCTATTGACACAGGTCGGGGGGGCTACGCTGCTCTTGGAGCAGCCGCCGACCGGTGGGCTTCCCACGCTGGAGCGCTTCGTCGATACCACGGGGTTGCAGAATCCGGGCGCAGAGGAGGCCCTGTGGGGGGCGCGCCTCACGGACTTGGACCAGGACGGCCGCGGTGAAATTCTGGGTCACAATCGGTCGGCGTGGCGCGTGCTGGAGTGGGATGGAACCCAGTACGTCGAGGCGGCACGCCTACCAAATCCTACAGGCCAGGACGGTGCGGACCCGGCCGTCTCGCCCAACGGATTCCAGCAGCCAGAGGCCCTGGTCGCTGATTTTGACGCCGATGGCCGCCCCAATGTGCTGGTGGGAGACAATGATGGCGACTGGATTGTCTACGAAGCCGATGGCGATGACACGTACCGGGTGGTCTGGACGCATGAAACCACCCGCATCGATGCCGGGGCGCGGTTCGCCCGAGGCGACTTCGATGGAGATGGCGACATCGACTTCGTCACATATACACAAAACCTGCCCATATTGACGGACA
>JAAAPH010000420.1 GCA_009908415.1 Bacteroidota bacterium | reverse complement strand
TCAGGTGCAGCTGAGCGATAGCCGAAGCACATACCGGATTGCACTGGAGCCCGCGAGCGAGTTCCTAGACGAAGTGACGGTGGTGGCCTACGGGGAGCAGAGGCGGTCGGACGTAACGGGTTCCATCGCGTCCGTCGAACCGGAAGACTTCAATCAGGGGGTCGTCGAAGACCCTACGCAACTCATCCAAGGTGTGGTCGCCGGGGTGAATGTAACGAGTGCGAGCGGAGAACCCGGGGCCGAGCGGGATGTGATTATCCGAGGCATCGGGAGTTTGCGCTCGGGAACGTCGCCGCTCTTCGTGGTGGACGGGTTTGCCCTGGACAATCTGCCCAGTTTTATCAATCCGGAAGACATCGAGAGCATCGAGGTCCTCAAAGATGCGTCCGCGACCGCCCTCTATGGGGCACGGGCCGCCAACGGGGTAGTGGTGATCACCACGAAACGGGGCGAGGTCGGGGCGACCCGCATGTCGCTGTCCACGACCACCTCGCTGTCCACCCTGGCCAATAAGGTCGATGTATTCAGTGCCGATGCGTTTCGGGAGGCCGTTGATCGCGTCGGCAACCTCGAAGACTTTGGGGAAAGTACCGACTGGCAGGATGAATTTACCCGGACGGCCATATCGAACAACATCGACTTTTCCCTAAGCGGAGCGTCCAGCGAATCGTTTAACTACTTTGCCTCGCTCGGCGTGCAGACCCAAGAAGGCATTTTGAACGGCAGCAACCTCGACCGCTACTCGGGGCGGCTAAACATGACGCAGTCCGCACTGAGTGACCGGCTGACGGTGAACTATCGGATTAGTGCCGTCCATACCGAGCGGGTCCGGACCGATAATGGCGGGGTGGTCAATGACATGCTGACCCTGAACCCCACCATTTCGCCGTCTACCGAGTTCGAAGAGGCCCGATTGAATCCCGTGGAGCGCTTCGACTTGTTCTCAAGCGAAACGGTGAGCAATCGCATTCTGGCGAACTTCAACCCCTCCATCGAGATCGTAGACAACCTCACCTATGAACTCAACCTAGGGGCCGATTATGCCGAAGCGGACCGGACGACGCAGAGCGCGCCCTCTCCGCTATCCGACGACGAGCAGGGGGGAAGTTTGTCGACGTCCAACCGAGAAAATACAGACCTGCTCTTGGAGAACACCTTGAGCTACCAGCTCGATATTGGGTTCCACTCCGCCACGCTCCTTTCGGGGTACTCGTATCAAGAGTTTCGGTCAGAAGGAAGGAGCACGCGCGAGGAGGGGTTTTCCAACAACGGAATTGATCCACGGTATCAAGACAATATAAGTACCAATATTAATCCCATAGAAACCGACGGGTTTGCGGAGGAGAACAAACTCCAGTCATTCTTTGGGAGGGTAAACTACTCCTACGACAGCAGATATCTTCTCACGGCCACGATGCGGGCCGATGGTTCGTCGAAGTTTGGGGGCAATAACAAATATGGTTATTTTCCGTCCTTTGCCGTGGGGTGGAATGTGACCAACGAACGCTTTGTCAACCTCTCGTTTTTAGACAACCTCAAGCTCCGGGCCAGTTGGGGGCAAACGGGCAACCAGGCCATCCCAAACAAGATCACGAAGCAGAGCTTCACCGAAAGCCGAGGGGGCAACGACACGTACCCGCTGGATGGGAATGCTGCGAGCCGAGAAGACTACCCATTTGGTACGGTATTCACGCGGCTGGCCAACCCCGATATTCAGTGGGAAGTGTCGACGCAGATCGACGTGGGCGTCGACTTTGAGATGTTCAATGCGCGCCTGGTAGGGACGTTTGACTATTACAATAAGGTGTCGGACAACATCCTGCTGGAAACCATCCCGGCGGACCCGGTTCAGCCGACGTCGACGTTTTGGACGAACGTGCCCGAGATGGAAATCCGCAACAGCGGCATTGAGCTCAGCCTCGAACACCGGAGCAGTCCCGCAGCGGCGTTTCGATACAGCATCGGCGGCAATATCTCCACGGTGAATAATGAGGTGGTGGATTCTCCGTTTTCCGTCTTGACGACGGGATCCGCTTCGGGGGCCGGACAGACCGGCGCCACCATCAATGGCTACATCAATGGCGAGCCCATCGGTGCGTTTTACATGCTGGAGTTCGATGGAATTGGCGAGGACGGACTGAACGAGTTCGTGGATCGAAATGGCGACGGCGAGATTTTGGAAGACGACCGCTTCGTCGCCGGCAGCGCGCTGCCCAGCCTCCTTTTCGGGATCCAACTCAACCTGAACTACAAGAGCCTCGGGTTGGGCCTGAACTTCAACGGCGCCGCGGGTCATGACATCTACAACCACACGGCCATGTCGGCCTTCAACCGGGGCAACCTGGCCGGAAGCAACAACACCACCGACCGGGCGACTGAGTTTTCGAACGAGGACAACGGCAACTCGAACACGGTCTCCACGCGCTACCTCGAAGACGGGGACTACCTCCGGCTGAACAGCGCGACGCTCTCGTACGACGTGAATCCCGGCCTGATCGGCCTTAATGAAACGATCAGAGCCCTGCGCCTGACGCTCTCAGGCCAAAACCTGTTCTTGATCACGGGCTACTCCGGGTTTGACCCCGAGGTCAACACGCAAGATGCCGACACCAACGGCATACAGTCTTTCGGTGTCGACCGATTTACCTATCCCTCTGCGCGAACGGTTCAGGTGGGTCTGAACCTCACGTTCTAGCGCGAGCCGATACGACGCCTCTAGGACCCCTTCGCCAAGAACACATAGACCGTTAGCGCAACACCCCCATGGTTTCTTTAATCGCTCAAGTACGCTCGGAAATGAAAAAAAGCTTACTGGCCCTATCAATCGGTGTCGTTCTGATCGCCCTGTCCGGCTGTGACTCCCTCAGCGAGCCCGTGCTGGATGAATCCCTGGAAGGCGCCGGTAAAGCGGAAACCGTGAGCGGCGCCATTGCGCCGGCCTATGGACAGGTCGCCTGGGTGTGGCGGCATACCAACTACTTTGGGTTGCAGGAGGTCGCCTCAGACGAAGCGATTCTCCCGTACCGCGGAGGGACGGACTGGTTTGATGGCGGCAAGTTTATCGCGGTGCACCAGCATTTGATGACGCCGAGCAATGAATTGGTTACCGATCCCTGGAATGAGATCACGAAAAACATCTCACGCGCCGTGACGGCCATTGAGGTCCTGGAGCCGCTTGCCGAGGAGGGAGACGCAGCGGCTGAAGGTGCGCTCCATGAGATGATTGCCCTGCGCGCGTACATGAACATGCTGATGCTGGACAGTTGGGGACTGGTCTTCAAGAAAGAGTCCGCGGATGCGACCTCGGAAATCTTGCGGCGGCAAGAGGCCGTTGATTACGTACGGAGCGAACTGGAATCCGTGGTCGATGTCATTAACACCGACCAGGGTCCGGGCCGGTTTACGCAGGACGCGGTGTGGGGCCTCCTGGCCCGGCTTCATCTCAATGCAGCCGTGTACCGGGATCCGTATTACAACGGGACGCCCGACTTCAGAGACGAAGACCTGCAGAAGGTGATCGAGTACAGCGATAACATCATCAACGCGGGTACCTACGCCCTCTCGCCGGAGTACTTCAACATCTGGAAGGATGGGAATATTGACAATCCGGAACTGATCTTCGCGGCGGATCAGCGAGGCGTATTGAACAATGAGCACAATCGCTGGGCGTACTGGTCGCTTCCGGGATCGCTACACCCACGCCCTGAATTCCCCGGCGCCGATGGAACGGATGGTCCGGCCGCCACGCCCGATTGGGCGCAAACCTGGGAAGCTGAATACGGCAGCTTTGACGAAGCCCGGCAAGACCCGCGGTTCTACAAGGAGGAAACCCCCGTCCCCGACGCGCTCCAGGATCTGACCGGCGTCACGCCGGCGAATGACCAGGATCACTTCTTTTGCGTTGAAGCCACCGAGTTTGAGATTGATAAGGGCATTCTTCGCGGAAACGGAGACGCGCCCGGACAGCGGGCCGTCTGGGGGCCGCGGAAAGCCGAGGATGGAAGCTTCCTCACCTGTGACGATGGCCGGGTGCGCATCTATCCCCTCATTCAGCGAGCCGGTAAGAATTCGGGCGACCTCTACGTCGACCTTCCTCTGCAAGTGGACTTCAGTAACGAAGGCCGGTTGCATCGGAAAGGATTCCGCTTCTCGAAGTATCAGTGCAGCCGAACGTCTGATGACTGCAACAACTTCAGCAGCGTGAGTATCGTGCTGCTCCGCCTCGGTGAGGTGTACCTGAACCGGGCCGAGGCCAAGCTCCGCCTCGGCGACGAAGCGGGCGCGCTGGCGGACCTGAATACGCTCCGAACAGCCCGCGATGCGCGGCCGGATCAAACCCTAGACCCGTTGTCATCGGTCGATCTGGACCGGCTGTACCGCGAGCGCGGCTTCGAGCTCTACTGGGAGGGGCTTCGCCGAACCGACCAGATCCGTTTTGGCACGTATGAGGATACGTGGACCGAAAAAGACGACAGCGACCCCAACAAGCGGCTGTTCCCCATTCCGCAGAGTGCCATCGATGGCGCCTCCAATGAGCCGGGGTTCCTCACCCAGAATCAGGGCTACTGACGCCACGCGCACGGAAACGCTCGAACAGCGACCGCGATCTGTTCCGGAGAGCGGCCGAGGGCCGTACCATCGGAACGGCGACGGTCGCCCTCAATCTGAGCCCTCATGGTCTGTAACCTTATTCTCTGATACATTTTCCGTTTATGGCCTCCACCCTGTCTCGACGCATCGACCGATACGTACTTCTTGCTCACGTCGTACTCCTTACGGCGGGAATCGTGGTGGGCCTCCCCGATGGAGCCTACGCGCAGGAAAAGACCGTTGTGCTCAACCCCTACGAGAGCGTCAACTGGGACGCCCCGCATCACAAAGGGAATTTTCACACCCACACGACCGAGTCCGACGGGTCGCAGGCCCCGGCCGCCGTCATCGACGGCTATCACGCGCAGGATTACAATGTGCTGGCCCTTACCGACCACAACCACGTCACGTGGCCATGGCAGGACTACGGCCGGGATCCCGAGCAGCTCGGCATGACGCCGGTTCCGGGCAACGAGCTGTCTCGGCACAACCACAACCTCAGCCTCTTCACCACCTATCCCGCACCGGTTCGGGACACGTCGACGAACCGCATCCACACCTCCATCCAGGAAGTGGCTGAGCAGGGAGGGCTCAACGTGCTCGCCCATCCGGGGCGGTACTGGCAGCCCGGCGACGAGCCCGGCCGCGATCCGGTCCCGGACGACGCGCTCGCCAAGTACATGGGGCTCTTTTACGGGCACGAGGGCCTCGTTGGCATGGAGGTGCACAACCAAACCGACCGGTACCCGTGGGACCGCCAGCTGTGGGATGCGCTGCTAGAGGCGATGATGCCCGAGCGGCCCGTTTGGGGATTTGCCAACGACGACAGCCACGGCGAGCATCACATCGGTTTGAACGCCAACTGGTTTCCGCGCGCCGAGAACGGTGAGGCGGCGATTCAGGCGGCGATTGAAGACGGGCAATTTTACTTTAGCACGGTGACCACACATCCGGAGAAGTGGCAGGACCTCGAGCGCACGCCGCGCATCACGAACGTACACTATGACCGGCAGCGCAATACGCTCACGATTTCCGCCGAGGTGGAAGGCGAACCGGTCACGCCGAACCAGGTCCGGTGGATTTCGAACGGGGGCAACGTCGTAGCCACCGGAACGAGCGTTGATCTGGGCGAAACGGAAGGGCTCACCACGTACCTCCGCGCCGAAATTCGGAGTGAAGGCGCCCAGACCTACACCCAGCCGTTCGGGCTGGGCGTGGAGTGAACCCGCCGGAAACGCCTTGTGTATGCGGCCTCACCTGGGACGGCGTGTCACGTCGGCTCGCGACTACGCCGCTCATCGGGCCGTTTGGCGAGTCGGCTACACCGAGCAATGACCCATGCCGCGACACACGATGAAGTCGACCGTTGATGAGATCCGGCAGCGCTTCGACCGCGACGTCGAGCGCTTTGCCAACCTCGAAACCGGGCAGCGCGCGGCCGTGGACGGTCGCCTCATGATGGAGCTCGTCGCCGCGGCCGCCGCGGCGACCAACCCGGACGCTTCGCGCCTCCTCGACGTAGGG
>JAAAPH010000017.1 GCA_009908415.1 Bacteroidota bacterium | reverse complement strand
GGACTGTGTGCTCGACCCCTCCGATCCTGTGGCCGTGGTCGAGGGGCTCGTGCGTGCCGTAGAATCGGGGCAGTTGGCGGCGTCGCGCATTCACCGCGCCTTCGATCGCATTTGGCGACTGAAGACCCGGTTGGCGGAACGCTTCGGCCCCGACGTGTTCACTGCGCCGGAGCGGTACGTGCCCCGCGACCAGGTTGGCGCCGAGGTACACCAACAGCTCGCTACGTCGGTGGCCGACCGTGCCGTCACCGTACTCGACGCCACGCCGGGGGCGCTTCCCATCGACGGGGCGGGCCGCAGCGCGAGGAGTATGGTCATTTACATGACGCCACGCGCACGGGAGACGGAGCCTTCCGAGGCGCCGCTCGGCGAAGCGGTCCGGGCCCTGGTGCCGCAAGTGCGCTACCACGAGGTCGATGCCGGCACCGGGGAGGCGTCTCTGGAGGCGCTCGCCCAGGAGGCCGCACAGGCCCGCCACGTAGTACTGGCCCTCGCCGTGACGCCCGCAGCGTGGCAGACCTTCGGGCTGCAGCCGGCCCAGGAGGACGTGGTCCACCGTCTCGCCGATCAAGCGCCGCCGCTCATCGCCGTTGCGCTCGGTAGTCCGCACGTGCTGGACGCCGTGCCCCGAGCCGCCGCCCGGCTCTGCACGTACAGCGACGTGCCCGACGCACAGCGTGCCCTTGTGACGCACCTGTGGGACAGCGACCGGGCATAAGACCGCTTCGTGCCCCTTGATTGAGGCGCCACGCTAAACATAGATGCATGGCGCGACGTACATGCCGGTACTATCCCACTGAAGCGGCATGCTCACCCCTTTCTTCGAAGGCACACTTCTTTTAATACTAACACCCGAGGACCCATGGGTCTGTTTGATTTTTGGCAGGGAGAAGCGCCACCGCTCGTCAAGCAAGCCTCCGAGGATGTGCAGGACATGCTTGAGCACGGGCATCACATGTTTTCCGCGTCCACAGCCTTTGTGCTGGACAACGAAATTCTGGACGTTGACCTGAGCGCGCTTGACGAGAAAATCAACGAGAGCGAGCAGCACCTTCGCCGGTCGGTATTGGAGCACCTGACGATCGATCCGCAGCGGGAGCTGGTCTTCAGCCTGAAGCTGCTCAGCATCGTCCACGAGGCCGAGCGCATCGGCGACCTGGCGAAGTCGCTCGAAAAAACCGGGCGCCTGGCGAAGAAGCCCCGGATGGGCGAGTTGGTGCAGCCGCTGCGTGACATGCGCGATCGCATCCTCCGCATGTTCGATTACGCGCGCGAAGGATTCGTCGAAAGCGAAGAGGACGCCGCGCGGACGCTCATGATCGAGCACGAGCAGATGAAGGATGACGTGACGGAGTACCTGAACAACCTGTCCGACCGCGATGGCATTACGCCGAACGAAGCCATCGTGTATGCCATGAGCGCTCGGTTGATGAGCCGCGTGAGCTCGCACCTCTCGAATATCGCCTCCGCGGTGGCCTCGCCCTTCGACCAGATTCGCCGGGCGCCGACGTGGAAAGAGGGAGAAAAAAGCGCATGATGCGCACGCCTCAGCCTGAACATGCCTCCGGACTGCCCGTCTCACTGCTGTAGCATCAAGAAGCTTGACCTCGAACTCTCAACGAAGCCCAGCTTACCATGGCCGTGACCAAGTCGCAGATGACACAGTTGGGGCAGTCCGCCCCCGACTTCTCGTTGCCGATCGCCAATCCATCCGTGGATGATCTGAAGGGCGGCACCCGCCGCTTGGGCGATTACGCGGACGCTGAGGCGCTCGTGGTGGTGTTCATGTGCAACCACTGCCCGTACGTGAAGCACCTGGAGGATGCGCTGGTGGATACCGCCCGCGCGTACCAGGCGCAAGGCGTCCAATTTGTCGGGATCTCCTCCAACGACGCAGAGCAGTACCCGGACGATTCGTTCGAGCGGATGGCCGAGCGGGCTCGTGAGAAAGACTACTCATTCCCGTACCTGTACGACGAGTCGCAGGAGGTGGCCCAAGCGTACAAGGCGACGTGCACGCCCGACTTCTTTGTGTACGACGCCGATCGGAAGCTGGTCTACCGCGGCCGCTTCGACGCAACGCGGCCCAATCAGGGCGATGCGGCGACAGGCCGCGACCTGCGCCAGGCCCTCGACGAACTGCTCGACGATGGCGAGGTCCACATCGAGCAGAAGCCTTCCATGGGATGCAACATCAAGTGGAAGCCCGGCAATGAGCCCGTGGAAGCATGAGGCGGTGAGGAGTACCACCTTTCGAGGCCTGCACGTCCGGTGGCGATCCGCTGCAAGCATGCCTTGCTGCTCTCTTGGCTCTGCCAGGAGCGGCGGGGCAGGTTCCTAAACACATCGTGGGGTTGCGCGCCTCGCTCGGCCGTCGTGGGTGTTACGCCGGGGCCGCACGCCGCCCATGGGGTGCGGCATGGACAGCGGGCGCGTTGCGCAGCCTCGGACCCGCTTGGCCTATTCGCGTTCGCACTTGCAAGTTAAAGCGCTGCACGTTCTTTTGAGGCGCACACCCCCCTCCTTGCGGATCGCGAAACAGTATGGATTGGATTGTACTGCTGCCCCCGGTGGTAGCTATTGCTCTGGCGCTATGGACACGCCAGGTTTACCTGTCTCTTCTCGCCGGGCTCTGGGTGGGAACGACTACGCTGGTGGGCGGCAACCCGCTGCTCGGTTTGCGCGAGCTGGCTGACCAAGTCATTCTCGTGTTCGGGAGCGCCAGCAATGCGCGCATCCTTTTGTTTTGCCTGCTCGTGGGCAGCTTGGTCGCGCTCGTACAGGCGTCGGGCGGCGTGCAGGGCTTCATCGCATGGGCGCAGCGCCGCGGGTGGGGCACGAGCCGCCGCAGCGCCGAACTCCTCGCGTGGGTAGTCGGGCTCTTTGTCTTCGTGGAATCCAGCATCTCCTCGCTCACCGTGGGCGCCGTGAACCGCCCCTTCTTCGATCGCCTCAAGCTCCCGCGCGAAAAGCTGGCGTACTATTGCGACGCTACATGCGCTCCGGTGTGTATGTCGATTCCGCTCAACGGATGGGGAGCGTTCGTGCTCGGACTCGTTGGCGCGCAGGGTGTTGCAGGCAACCCCGTGATGCTGCTCGCCGAATCGGTGCTGCTGAACTTCTTCGCCCTGTTCGCCATCGGCTTCTCGCTGCTGCTCGCCCTAACGGGGTGGAGCTTTGGGCCGATGCGGCGGGCCGAGGAACGGGCCCGCACGCGCGGCGAACTGACCCGCGCCGGCAGCCAGCCCATGATTGCCGACGAAGTAGCGGACATTCAGCCGGCGGACGACATCACGCCCCGCGCGGCTAATCTGCTCGTACCCATCGCCGTCATGATCAGCATGATTTTCGTCGGCCTCTGGATCACCGGCGAAGGACGCATCATGGACGGCAGCGGGTCGACGGCCGTGCTGTGGGCTGTGGGCCTCGCCGTGGCCATTGCCATTGGGTGGTATGCCCTGCCGTGGCCTGATGGGCGGCCTACGCTGAGCGTCAATGACGGGGTGGACTGGGCCCTGCAAGGCGCCTCGGGGCTCGTGCCGGTCACGCTGCTGCTTCTGCTCGCCTTCGCACTCGGGCAGGTGTCGCAAGCACTGGAGATGGGCGATTACGTCGTTGGCCTCGTCGGGGAGGGCGGGCCGGCATGGTGGATTCCCGTCGTCGTGTTCGGGGTGAGTTGTTTCGTCTCGTTCACGCTCGGCTCCTCGTGGACCACGTTCGCGATCCTCATTCCGATTGCGTTGCCCCTCGCCCAGGGCCTGGCGCTTCCACCCGCGTTGCTGCTGGGGGCCGTGCTCTCAGGCGGCGTGTTCGGAGATCATACGTCGCCGCTCTCCGACACGTCCATCATCTCATCGATGGCAGCGGCCTGCGACCACGTGGACCACGTCAACTCGCAAATGCCGTACGCACTCGTGCAGGCCGCCGGGGCGGCCGTCGCATTCGGCCTGGCCGGATGGCTGATGGGCTGACGCCGTTGGAACGCAGGCCGCCTGGTCGGTTTTAAGAATCGAACCGTGCTTCCGTCCGAGCCGCGTTTTCGGCCCGCGCCCACGGCCGGGAGGGGCCTATCGAGAATCAGCATGACCGCATGTTTGACGGACGCGCCTTTCGCACCTGGCCGCTCATTCTCGTTGGTGCGGTGAGCTTTGCCGGACTCTTCATGACGCTCGCTATGATGGGCGAGCTCGTCTTCGAGGGACGCTTTTATATGTCCCGCGCGGCAGTCGGGATTGGGGCCGGCGCGTTCTTGGGCTACGTGGCCACGGCCTGGCTCGTCCGCCCGCCCTCGCACCCGGACTAGCGGTGAGGACAGAACTTTGTCGGCCAGTAGCGCGTCTTACGCGCCCCGGTCGGCTGGAAGCGGTTCCAGCGCGGCCCATCACGATTCCCTTCATTCAACCATGTCGGAGGCGTTCACGATGCCAGACGAGACCCAGGCGCAAGAAGCGACGTCAGACGAAGCGCTATCCGCGTTCGAGAAAGCGCACGCGGAGGCCGACGGGGACGTGGATCCTCGCACCATTCCCCAAAAGCTCGACGGGCGTCCGCCCATCGGGGAGGAGATCGCGTACCCGGAGTACCCCGAGGCGGACCACGAGACATGGCGCCTCCTGGTCTCGCGTCAGATGGAGCAGCTTCCCGGGCGGGCTTGCGAGGCGTACCTGCGCGGGCAGGACGTGCTGAAGCTGGAGGCGGATCGCATTCCGGACCTGGCGAACCTGAGCCGCCGCCTCCAGGAGGCCACTGGGTGGACGGTGGCCAATGTGCCCGGCCTCATCCACGAGAAAGATTTCTTCGAACTGCTCTCCGAGCGCATCTTCCCGTCGACCAACTACGTCCGCGGCCGCGAGGAGCTCGACTACACGCCCGCCCCGGATTGCTTCCACGACATCTTCGGCCATATGCCGATGCTGACGCAGCCGGACTTTGCGGACTTCTATCAGCTCTTTGGGCAGGCGGCGTTGAACGGGGAGGGCGCCATCCGGCCCAAGCTGGAGGCGTTCCACTGGTTTACCGTCGAGTTCGGCCTCATCAAAGAACACGGTGAACACCGCATCTTCGGGGCGGGCATCGTGTCCTCCAACGAGGAGGTGACGCACGCGCTGTCAGACGCCGTTACGACCCAGCCGTTCGACCCCGACGTCCTCGTGGATACGGAGTACGAGGTGTATCACCTGCAAGACACGCTCTTCGTGATGGACTCCTTCGAGCAGCTGCTGGACGGCTTCCGGCGTTGGACGCACCAGCACGGGTTGCTGGACTGAGCCGCCGCCTCGGCCCGACGGCGCACGGCCGCGTTCGAACCGAGGCATTGGTTTTTACAGGGGCGTAACGCGACGAGTCCTGCACGCCAGCAGATGGTGGACATTTGTTGCCCTGCACCACTTCAAACAGTGCAACCTCTTGCCGAACAAAGCGGTGTGAAAGATGGATACAGATACGTCAAGGAAGAAGCGGCTATCGGTCCGCATCACGGGCCGGGTGCAGGGCGTCGGATTTCGGCACTTCACGAAGACGCGCGCCGCTCGGCTCGACGTCGAAGGCTGGGTGCGCAACGAACCCGACGGCTCGGTGCGCCTCGAAGCGGAGGGGCCCACAGACGCGCTCGAATCGCTGCTCGATGCCGTTCGCGAAGGCCCCCGCTCCGCACGTGTCGACGCGACCGATGTCGATTGGAGCGCACCGTCGGATGAGTTCGACACCTTCGGGGTCCGCTATGTCTGAGGCACCCGATGCAAACGGGCGAGGCTAAATGGAAAAGAAGACGCCGGAGAGCAGCGAGACGTTCACGCGCCGGGCGTTGCTTGATGCTGCTACGGAGCGGCTGGAGCGCGCCGGGGTGGAGCACCCACGGCGCAACGCCGAATGGATGCTCGCGGAGGTGCTCGGCTGCGGCCGGGCCGCGCTCTACGCCTATGCTCGGCAGGAGGTCGCGGACGAGCATCGCGCCCGTTTTCAGCACATGCTAGCACGACGGGAGCACCACGAGCCGCTCCAGTACATTCTGGGATACGAAGAGTTTTTTGGACTCCGCATCCAGGTCACGCCGGATGTGCTGATCCCGCGCCCAGAAACCGAGGAAGTCGTCGAGGAGGCGCTGCGCCGCCTGGAGCCCATCGACGCCCCGCG
>JAAAPH010000051.1 GCA_009908415.1 Bacteroidota bacterium | reverse complement strand
GGGCGAGCCGATTACGGACGCAACCGCCGTCAACTACCGCAAGGACGGTACGCCGTTCGACATCGAGTGGAGCATCGCGCCGGTGCGCGGCCCCGATGGCACCGTCCAGCACTGGGTGTCCGTCCAGCGCGACGTCACCGCGGAGCACCGGCGCGAGCGCGAGTTGCGCCAGACGCGCCGGCTGCTCGAACGCATCATCGACACGGCGAACCTCGGCATCTGCGTGACCGACGAAAACGGCCGCTTCGTCCGCGTCAATGCGGGCTATACCGCGTTGTACGGGTGGACCGAGGATGAACTGGTCGGCGAGCCCTTTACGAAGGTGGTGCCGCCCGCAGACCGGGCGGCCGCTCAGGAGGCGCATGACCTGTTCATCTACGAGGACGTCGACGAGGCGACGGGCCCCTGGACGGTGCAGCGGAAGGACGGCACGCGCCGCGACGCGCTCGTCACGGCCGGGCGGCTCGTCCAGGACGATGGGACGACCTTTAAGGTGACCACCGTGCTCGATGTCACGGAGCGCCGGCACATGGAGGAGGCACTGCGCGAGCGGGAGGCGCTGCTCCGGTCGATCAACAACCACATCGCCGAGGGCATCTATCGCAGCACGCCGGATGACGGGCTCGTGTACGTCAACGAAGCCTTCGCCAACCTATTCGGCTACGACGACCCCGCCCCCCTCTTGGCACTGGACGACATCGCCACACTCTACGCACAGCCTGAGCGGCGCGATGAGATGGTTCGCAAGGTGCACGAGCATGGGGCATTTCACGGCGAGGAGGTCAAGTTCCGGCGGGCCGATGGCAGCACGTTCTGGGGGCTGCTCAGCGCCCGCACGGTATATGATGACGACGGTACCGTGCAGTACCGCGACGGCGCCGTTATGGACATCACGGCGCGGAAGCAGGCCGAGGAGGCGCTCCGCGAGCGCGAGGAGTACCTCTCCATCACGCTCGGCTCCATCGGCGACGCCGTGATTACGACCGATCCCGATGGCGCTGTCAACGAGATGAATGCGGAGGCCCAGGCACTGACCGGCTGGACCCACGAAGCGGCCCGCGGCAAACCGCTCGCCGACATTTTCTCGATCCACAACGCGAAGACGGGCGAGCCGGTCGAGAGTCCGGTCGACAAGGTGCTGCGCGAGGGGGACACCGTGGGGCTGGCGAACCACACGGTGCTCACGAGCCGCGACGGCACCGAGCGGCAGATTGCCGACAGCGCCGCCCCCATTCGTGCCGAGGGGGGCGACCTGCTGGGCGTCGTCCTGGTATTCCGGGACGTGACCGACAAGTACCGGCGGCGCGAGCGCATCAAGGCGGAGCGGGAGCGGCTGGAAATGGCCCTCGCCGGGGGCGACCTCGGCATGTGGGACTGGGACATGACGACGAACGACGTGGTCTACGACACGCGTTGGGCGAGCATGCTGGGCTACACGCTCGACGAGGTCGAGGGTACGCCGGGCTTTTTCTACCAGCGGCTCCATCCCGAGGACGAGCCCCGGGTGCGGGCAGCGGCCGAAGCCTGTGCCGCCGGCGCGAGCACGATGATGGACGTAGAGGTACGGATGCAGCACAAGGACGGCTCCTGGCGCTGGATCCTGGATCGCGGCAAGGTCGTGGAACGCGATGGCGACGGGACGCCGCGCCGGATGGTTGGCACGCACACGGACATCACCGAGCGGAAGGAGCGCGAGGCCGCGCTGCGCGAGAGCCGGTTGCTGTTGAAAGAGGCGCAGCGCATCGCGCAGGTCGGCCACTTCGCCTGGGAGGTGGAAACGGGCGCCATCGACTGGTCCGATGAGACGTGTCGTATCTTCGGGTACGCGCCCGGGGCCCTCGACCCCACCATCGAGACGTACTTCGCGGCCATTCCCCCGGACGACCGTGACCGCGTCCGGGCTCTCAACGAGCAGTCGCTGCGCACGGGAGCCATGCAGCCGGTGGAGCACCGCATCGTCCGGCCCGACGGCACCGAGCGCGTGGTGGAGATCCGGGGCGTAACCCTGGACACCGACGCTGCCGGCCAGCCGGAGCGGGTCGTGGGGACCGTGCTCGACATCACCGAGCGCAAACGGCGCGAGCGACAGCTCCGCCGCCAGCGCGACCTGCTGGAACAGACCCAACGCCTGGCCGGCGCGTGGGAGTACGATCTCGAAACGGGGATCATCGATTGGAGCGACGCGGTCTATCGCATCCACGAGGTGCCGCTGGGCACGCCCATTCACGTGGACGACGGTGTGCGTTTCTACGCCCCTGAGGGCCGTCCCACGATCGAAGCCGCCGTCGAGCGCGCCATCGAGCAGCGCGCGCCGTGGGATCTGGAGTTGCCCCTCATCACGGCGGAAGGCAACCGGCGGTGGGTGCGCACCGTGGGCGCCCCTGTCGTGAAAGACGGGGAGGTCGTCAAGCTCAACGGTGCCTTTCAGGACATCACCGAGCGCAAAGAGGCTGAAACACAGCTCCGCCTCCAGTCGGACATCCTGGAGCAGGTCGCTCGGGGTGAGCCGCTCGACCAGATTTTTGAGGACCTCATCCACGCCATTGAGGCACAGCGGCCCGGCATGATAGGCTCCGTGCTGTTTTACGATGCGAAGAGCCATTGCGTACGCCATGGCGTGGCGCCGAATCTGCCGGCTCGTTACAATGAGGCCATCGACGGCGTAGCGGTCGGGCCAAACGCCGGATCGTGTGGCACGGCCATGCACGAGCGTCAGGCCGTCATCGCGGAGGACATCGCGACCGATCCACGGTGGGCCGACTACCGCGACCTCGCCCTGGCGCACGGGCTGCGCGCGTGCTGGTCCGTTCCCATCCTGGACGCGCGCGGCGACGTATTCGGATCGTTCGCACTGTATCACGACACGCCCACCACGCCGTCGGCGGCTGACCGCGCCCTGATCGACCACGCCCAGTCGCTGGTGGGGATCGCCATCGAGCGGCATCGCAACGTGGAGGCGCTGCACGAACGGGAGGAGCGGGTCCAGGCGCTCTACGATGCCATGAGCACCCTCGCCGAGGCCCACACGCCGCGGGATCTGGCCGAGGTGGTGCTCAGCCTCGTCACCGACACGCTCGGCTACGCCATCAGTGCCATCCGCTATGTGGACGACGACGACCTCGTGCCCGCGCTGGTATCGCCGGCCTGCCGAACGGCGATGGGCGCGCGTTCCCGGTACAACGTGCAGGGCACGACGGCCGCGGCTCGAGCCTTCCGCACGCAGGAGACGCTCCACTACGATGATGCCGAGGCTGCCGGCGTCATCAAAGGCCCCGGAGCGGTGCGGAGCGCAGCGTACGTTCCCATCGGCACGTACGGTACCATCTCCATCGGTGCCGTCGAGCCCGGCGTGATCGATCCGTTCGATGTGAAGCTGCTGGATATCCTCGCGCACAATGCGGCCAGCGTGCTGCGGCGCATCGAGCGCGAGGACGCGCTCCGCGAGGCGCGCGACGAGGCCGAGGAGATGAACCGGCTCAAGTCGGCGTTCCTGGCCAACATGAGCCACGAGATCCGCACGCCGCTCACGTCCATCATCGGCTTTGCCGAGGTGCTTAGCGAGCAGGACCTCGGGCCGGCCAGCAAGTTCACCGATCTCATCCGGAGCGGCGGACAGCGGCTCTTGGAGACGCTCAACTCGGTGCTCGATCTGTCCCAGCTCGAAGCCGGATCGATGCGGCTCACCCCGGAGTCCACGGACGTGGTGCGCACCGTGCAGGTCGCCGTCGACCTCTTCACGTCCAAGACGCACGAAAAGAACATTACGCTACAGACCGATCTGCCGGAGGCCCCGGTGGAGGCGACGCTCGACGAGGCCGCGCTGCATCGCATCCTGACCAATCTGTTGAGCAACGCGGTGAAGTTTACGGGCGAGGGCGGCCGCATCGATGTGCGGCTCGACCCGCAGCCTGCGCATCTCGTGCTGGAGGTCGAAGATACGGGGGTCGGCATCGATGAGGGGTTCGTGGACCACCTGTTCGATGCCTTTCAGCAGGAGTCGTCAGGCGATGCGCGCGCCTTCGAGGGGTCGGGATTGGGGCTCACGATCACCCACCGGCTCGTCGACCTCATGGGGGGCGACATCGCCGTCGCCACCGAAAAGGGCCAGGGCACGCAGTTTACGGTGCGGCTGCCGTATCGCATCGAGCCGTGACCCGCGCCCATCCCTGCATCGCAGGCGACTGCGTGCTTCGCTTAATGTGGCGCGTCGCCATCCGATAGTACAAGGCAGAAGCTCTTGCCCTGTCCCATAACATCATTCCGGCGCGTCGCTACCCCGAATGGATGGGCGCGCCGCAGGTATCTTGCCCCAATCCTTGACCTCCGAGAGTCGCCCGGAACGATTGAAGGCGCTACACCGGTACGACGTGCTCGACACGCCGACGGAAGAGCGCTTCGACCGCGTCGCGGAGCTGGCTGCCTACCTCTTTGATGTGCCCATCGCGCTCATCTCGCTCGTGGATGCGGACCGGCAATGGTTTAAGGCCTGCATCGGCATCGACCAGCGCGAGACGGACCGCAGCGTGTCGTTCTGCGCACACGCGATCCAGGTCGACGAGCCGATGGTCGTCGAGGACGCCACCGAGGACGAGCGCTTTGCTGACAACCCGCTCGTCACGGGCGATCTAGGCATCCGCTTCTACGCGGGCGCGCCGCTCATCACCCCCGACGGACACGCCCTGGGCACGCTGTGCGTGATCGACACGGAGCCGCGGCAGCCGGATGCCGAGCAGCTGGCGCACCTGGAGCACTTGGCCGAGGTCGTCATCGATGAGCTTGAGCTGCGCCGCGAGGTGGCCGAGCACCGCACCGCCGAAGCCCAGCGTGCCGAGAGCGAGCAGCGTTACCGGGACGTGATCCGGGCCGCCGGCGAGTACGTGTGGGAGATCGACATCGACGGCGTGTACACCTACATCACCAAGCAAGCCGAGGCGGTCAAGGGGTATTCCCACGATGAGCTGATCGGCCGGACGCCGCTTGCCTTTATGCCGCAGGAGGATGTGCCGCCGACGCTCCGGGTGCTCAGCGAGGCGCGCGCCAGCGGCGAGCCGTTCACGCTTGTGCATCGCAACATCACGCCGGAGGGCACCGTGCGTTGGGAGCGCGTCAGCGGCGTCCCGGTGCGCGACGACGGCCAGCTCGTCGGCTTTCGCGGCACGGGGCTCGACATTACCGAGCGCAAGGAGGCCGAGCAGGCCCTCGCGGAGAGCCGCGCCCTGTTGCGCCGGGCCGAGTCTATGAGCCACGTGGGCGGCTGGGAATACGACGTCGAGGCCGAGGCGTTGTCGTGGACGGAGGAGGTCTACCGCATCCACGAGCTCCCCCTCGACGCCACGCCCAGTGCGGAGATGGGAATTGATTTCTACGCGCAGGATGCTCAGCCCACCATCCGCGAGGCGATGGAGCGCGCGATCGAGGACGGCGTCGGCTACGACCTCGAACTGCCGTTCATCACCGCCAAAGGAAATTTTCGGTGGGTGCGCACCATCTGTGAGCCGCGCCGAGACGACGCAGGCCGCGTTACGCGGCTGACGGGCACCTTCCAGGACATTACCGAGCGCAAGGAGGCCGAGGAGACGCTCGCCGAAGAGCGCGACCTGCTCGACAGCATCATGGCCACCAGCGCGGCCGCGATCGCCGTCGTAGACACGGCCGGGCGCGTCGTGTTCGCCAACGACCGGGCCGCCGCCGTGCTACGCGCGACGGGCGACGATGCGACGGGCGACGATGCGACGGGCGCTGCCATCCAGGGCGAGCCGTACCTGCTGCCGGGCTGGACGATTGCGACGCCGGGCGGCGACCCCGTGCCTGCGGCGGAGAAGCCCCATCGCTGCGTGGTGGACACCGCCGCACCGGTGCTCGACCGCGAGTATGCCATCGAGAGCCCGGCCGGCGCGGGGCGCGTGCTCTCGGTGAACGCGGCTCCGTTGACGGATGAGAGCGGCAGCGTGGTGCGCGTCGTGCTGTCGCTTGAGGACATCACGCGCCGGCGTCGGGCCCAGGATGCCCTTGAGCGGAGCGAGGCCCGTTTCCAAGACCTGTTGCAGTCGCTGGACAACGTCGTGTGGGCGCTCGACCTCGACCCCGAGCAACCCACCGACCCGGCTGGTCAGCAGCTCCGCTACATCAACGAG
>JAAAPH010000402.1 GCA_009908415.1 Bacteroidota bacterium | reverse complement strand
CTTGGCGAAATTCGGACTGGGCGGTGGCGGGCATGGTGGCGTCAGGCATGGCGGTTTGGATTGTGGATTGGAAGGTTGAACGTTGACACGTTGAACGTTGACACGACGATGCGTTCGCGCCTTTCTCACCATCGCCCCGATTCCCCGATTCTCCGTCTCCGGATGCTCCTCATCCCCGCTTCGGTTCGTCCGTGCGTTCCCGGAGGTGGTCAAGCATATCGTCCACCATGGCGTCGAGGTCAAAGGTGGGCGCCCAGCCCCAATCGGTGCGGGCAGGGGCGTCATCGACCGAGGCCGGCCACGTATCGGCAATCTGCTGGCGGGTGTCGGGGGCGTAGGTCACGGCAAAACCCGGAATGCGCTGACGGATGGCCGTGGCGAGCTCTTCGGCCGAGAGGCTGAAGGCGGTCAGGTTGTAGCTGGTGCGCACCGAGAGGGCCGCGGGGTCCGCATCCATGAGGCGATGCACGGCCTGGAGCGCATCGGGCATGTACATCATCGGGAGCCGGGTGTCCGGGCGGAGGAAGCAGGTGTACGGCACTCCGCGGGCCGCGGCCCGGAGCATGTCGACGGCGTAGTCGGTGGTGCCGCCGCCGGGCGGCGCGGCGTAGCTGACGAGCCCAGGGAAGCGCACGCTACGCACGTCGACGCCGTGGCGCCGGTGGTAGTACCGGCAGAGCAGTTCGCCGCTCCGCTTGGTCACGCCGTACATCGTGTCCGGGTTGAGGATGGTTTCCTGCGGGGTGTTGCGCTTGGGCGTGTCGGGGCCGAAGACGGCGATGGAGCTCGGCCAGAACACCGTGAGCTCGTGGGCGCGGGCCTCGTCGAGGACGTTCTTGAGCCCGTTCGTGTTGACGTCCCACGCACGGTCCGGTTGGCTCTCGCCCGATGCCGAGAGCAAGCTCGCCAGATGGTAGACCGTACCGACGTCGTGGGCCCGGATGATGCGCTCAATGGCCGATCGGTCGCGCACGTCGGCCACCTCCACGTGGTGGCCCATATCCGCGCCATTGACAGCGGCCGGCGGGGTGATGTCGAGAGCCACGACGGCGTCCGGACCCTGCTCGCGGCGCAGCCGCCCAACGAGGTCGCTGCCGATTTGGCCGTTGGCGCCGGTGACCAGGGTGCGTTTCATATGCTGCCGTGATAAGTCAGGTGATGAGCGAATGGGCAGGCGGGGCGAATCGGTTCCCCGAGCACGCATACGAACAGGGCCGCTCGCCGTTCGGAAGCGGTTCCAAGATCGCAGTGAAAGAACGCATATCCCGCCAAGGCCCGGAGAAGAATGGAGGCGGCGCTTCCGCTTGCGTCAGCGAGGGGGCTGGTGCCGCGCGCTCGATGGCTCCAGCGAGGCGGTGTCGGCGGACCGGACCACGCCCCGGCGCCCTGGGGGGAGTTCGGATCTGCGTCTATCGGGTTCCGCGTGGACCGGGCACGGCTGTATTCCTTGCAAATCGCTTCCTTAACAAAATATTTTAATTTCGATGTTGCATAAACCAAAACATATGGCGAAGCTTAGGGGCGAGACAAAAATAAATCAATCAGTAGCGGACTTTGGCTCACCACATCGACGAGATCGACGCTGAGATTCTGCGGCTGCTGCAAGCACGCGGCCGCATGAAGCGCAATGCGATTGCCAAGGAGGTCGACCTGTCTGTGTCGGCCGTGAGCGAGCGCATGCGCAAGCTGGAAGAACGCGGGGTCATCACCGGTTACCACGCCGTCGTGGATGCGAAGCGCCTGCATCTCGACATCACCGCGTTCATCCGTGTAGCGGTCGATGGCTCCGAGCACTACGACGAGTTCGTCGAGCGCGTTACGACCATGGATCAGGTGCTGGAGGCCCATTCCATTACGGGCGAGGGGTCCCACATCCTCAAGGTGCGCATCCGTAACACCACGGCGTTGGAACGGCTCCTTGCGAAGATTCAGGCGCTTCCTGGGGTCAGCACGACCACTTCGAGCATCGTGCTCAGCACGTTCAAGGAAACCCGCGCCATACGCGCCGAGCCCATGGAGCTGTATGACTACGAAGAGTACGCCGTGACCACCGACTAGGCCCGTCATACAAGGAAACCCGCGCAGGCACGCCGCGCAGGCGGCCACTGTGCCCGTGGCATTTTCCTCCCGAAACTTTCTCCTGAAACGACGGATCGGGTTCGCATCCGCCGTTGACTGACGGCCGATTCCACCCGCAACCCCAACCAATCGAACCACATCAACCCATGCCAACTGAAAAAGACGTCCTGGAGCGCATTGAGGCGGAAAACGTCGACTTTCTGCGCTTGCAGTTCACTGACATTCTGGGAACCGTCAAGAACGTTTCCATTCCTGCTCACCAAGCCGAGAAGGCGTTCGGAGAAGGCATCTACTTCGACGGCTCGTCCATCGAGGGCTTCGTGCGCATCCAGGAATCAGACATGCGCCTGGAACCGGATCCGAACACGTTCGCCCTGCTCCCCTGGCGCAGCCGGCGTGCCGACAGCACGGTCTCCGCGCGGCTGATCTGTAATGTCATCAATACGTCCACCGGAGAGCCCTTCAAAGGCGATCCCCGATTTGTGCTGCAGCGCGCCATCGAGCGGGCCGAGGCCATGGGGTTCGAGATGAACGCCGGCCCGGAGCCTGAATTCTTCGTTTTCGAAAAAGACGACGCAGGGCGGGCCACCACCACGACCCACGATTTCGGCGGCTACTTTGACCTGGGGCCGAAGGACTTGGCGCAGGAGATCCGCGCCGAGGTGATCTACATGCTCGAAGCGATGGGCTTTGAGGTCGAGGCCAGCCACCACGAGGTGGCCCACGGCCAGCACGAGATCGACTTCAAGTACGCCGATGCGCTGACGACGGCGGACAACATCGCCACCTTCCGTGCTGTGGTGCGCGCCGTGGCCGAGCTGCACGGCGTCCATGCCACGTTCATGCCCAAGCCGATTGCGGGCATCAACGGTTCGGGGATGCACACGCACATCTCGCTCTTCTCCGATGGCGAGAACGCTTTTCACGAAGACAGCGACGAGTTTGGGCTGAGTGACACGGCATACGCCTTCCTCGGCGGTATCCTCGATCACGCCCCGGCCATCACGGCGGTTTGCAACCCGACGGTCAACTCGTACAAGCGGCTCGTGCCCGGCTACGAGGCGCCGATCTACGTGGCCTGGAGCGACGTGAACCGCTCGGCGCTGGTGCGTAAGCCGGCGGCCCGCGGCCCGGCGTCCTCGCGCATCGAGCTGCGCTCGCCGGATCCGTCGTGCAACCCGTACCTCGCGCTGGCCGTGATGCTGCAGGCCGGCCTCGACGGCATCGAGCGCGGCCTGGAGGCGCCCGCGCCCGTCCGCGAGAACATCTACGAGTTCACCGAAGAGGACCGCATCGACCGCGGCATCGAAACGCTGCCCAGCACGCTTGGCCAGGCCGTCACTGCGCTGAAGGGCGACGACGTGGTCCTCGACGCGCTCGGGCCGCACGTGAGCGAGAAGTTCATCCAGGCCAAGACGCACGAGTACACCGAGTTCTTGGCTTCCGTCTCGCAGTGGGAGCATGACCGCTACCTGGAGACGTTCTAGCGCCCATCACGGGTATGAAGCGTATCGGCGGGCCGGCACTCCGGAAGGAGGTCGGCCCGTTTCCGTTGGGGCGAACGAGTTCGCCAAGGGCGCGTCGCCTGCGCGCCGCGTGCGTTGACACGCTCGCCGAAACGTCGTATCTTCCCTTCAACAACCGTTCACACAAGCGCGTGGCGGGGCCGCTCCGCGATGCCGGCGCCGCGCCTCCTCACCCTCCTCACTGCTTGCCATCCGCGCCGGATGTCCTCCCGCAGGGCGTCCGGCGTTCGATGTTGAGGGGGCCTTTCGATACCGAATACGCCCATGGCGCGAGCGGTCGGACCCCCGCCCCGTCATCGGGAGGGTGCTTCCTTCAGGATTTTGGGACCACACAGAAATGCCCACCCTGGCGCAGTGCCAGAGTGGGCGTTTGGGCGTTGCCCAGTGCGCCAGCGTAGGGCGCTAGAACCCTTGTTCCACGGAAGCCGTGTTGCCCGCAGCATCGGTCACTGTGATGCGCACGGTGGCCACGGTGGAGCGGGTGCGAAGCTCGTGCTGACCCGAGGCGCTCGACCCACTGACTGTCGTGGTCTGCGACGCTACGGCACTGCCGCTGCCATCGAGCATTTCAGTCGTAACGCTGGCTAAGTCGCCGTCCGCGTCGGAAACCGACCAGTTGGTGGTCGCTCGGCTCCAGGGGCCCGTGGAGCGCGTCGAGATCGAGTAGTCGTCGAACGCTGGGTTGGTGGATCCACCGTCATCCGTGGAGCTGCTTACGCTCACGTCTTGCGACGCGCTATCCGTCGCGCCATCGTCGTCGGTCACGGTGAGCGTGACGGTGTACGTGCCGCCCGAGGCGTAGGTGTAGCTGGCGGTCGATCCAGTCGCAGTCGTTCCATCGCCAAAGTCCCAATCATAGCCGCTAATTGAGCCGTCGGAGTCGCTGCTGCCGCTGCCGTCGAAGCTGCACGAGAGATCGGTGCAACTGAACGTGAAGCTCGCTGTCGGCGGGCTGTTGGTGGTGCCGTCGCCGCCGCTGAAGTCGAGCGTGTAGAGCAGGTGGTTATTGGCCGTGTTCGAGCTGGAGACGATGTCTTTCGTCGTCGCGTTGTAGAGCGCGTCCCGCACTTCCTGCGCCGTGGCACCGGAGTTGCTCTCCAGATACAGCGCGGCGGCGCCCGCAGCGTGCGGCGCGGCCATCGAGGTGCCGCTGATGGTGTTCGTGTCGCTGTCGCTGCCAATCCACGCCGAGGTGATGCTCACGCCCGGCGCGAAGAAGTCGACGCAGCTGCCGTAGTTGGCCCACGAGGCTTTGGCGTCGGAGTTATCCGTCGCGCTGATCGTCATGGCCTCGGTTACGCGCGAGGGGGAGCCGTCGCAGGCGTCTTGCTCGCGTCCGAGGAAGTCGCCATTCCCTGCCGCGATGGCGTACTGCACGCTGGAGGCGATGGAGTTGCGCACGGCCTCGTCGAGCGTGGAGCTTGTGCCGCCGCCGAGGCTCATGTTGGCCACGGCCGGCAGCTGCGCGTTGGCCGTCACCCAGTCCACGCCGGCCACCACGCCGCTAATGGTGCCGCTGCCCTGGCAGTCGAGCACGCGGACGGCGACGAGGCTGACGTCTTTGGCCACGCCCCACTCGGTGCCGCCCACGGTGCCGGCCACGTGCGTGCCGTGGCCATCGCAATCCTGGCCGTTCTGGCCGTCGCCAACGGCATCGTAGCCCACCGAGGCGCGGCCGCCGAAGTCACTGTGCGAGGTGCGGATGCCGGTGTCGAGGATGTAGGCGGTCACGCCGGCGCCGGTGGCCCCGTACTCATACGTGCCGTCGAGCACGAGGTCGCGGTCGTCGCTGCGGTCGAGGCCCCACGTGGCGTTCGACTGCGTGCCGATCGCGTACACTTCTTGGTCGGGTTCGACGTACGCGACGTTCGGGTTATTTTCCAACGCGGCGGCCGCCTGTGCCGACAGCGCCACGGAGAAGCCTTGGATGGCATGCTCGTAGGTGAAGCCCAGCTCGCCGTCGTGACGGTTAGCGAGCGTCTGTGCCATCGCGGGCACATCCCCCACGCGGTCGTTAAAGACGACGATGTACTGGCCGGGGATGCCGGTCGACCCCTTGGCGGCTGCGGAAGGGGCCGCAGGGGCCGCTGAACGCACGGCGGGATCGGTCGATGATGGAGCGGAATCCTCTGCCGCTGGCGTGAGCGACGAGTCGCAGCCGGCCAGTACCAGCAGCGCCGCCAGCGTGACGAAGGAAGTCAGGCGAGCGAAAAGACGGGACATCATGGCGAATAATCAGTTGAGTGAGTGGTAGCAGTACACGTGCCGCACTATGCAGCGCTACAACGGGGTACGGCGGGCAGAGCCGGCGACGCCCAGCAGATAGCGGCAAGCCATTCGAACGGCGCCCGAACCAAAGGCAAAGTTTACGCCATCTTCACAGCTTAATATTTGGAAGTACGTTTTTAAACGCAAGGGAGCGGTGCCGTCGTCTTCATCCGCCCTTCGCTGGGGCGTTTCGCACACGAGTGCGCCGTCTGTTAGCTTACGACTGTTCGACGGCACTCCCTTCACTGCGATTCCGCCTGCCCATGATCGA
>JAAAPH010000520.1 GCA_009908415.1 Bacteroidota bacterium | reverse complement strand
GAGCCCGGCCGCCGACCCGCAAGGCCCCGCCGAAGGCACGCTCCGCGTGTGCCGCGGCGGCAGCTGGGCAAACGAGGCGTGCTGGCTCCCCCTCCGCAACCGCGCCTCGCCCACGTACCGGTCGACTAACATCGGCTTCCGCATCGTGCAGCCCGCCGATGACGTACCGCCGAGCTAGCGGTCCCTGCTTTCTTGTCAACCACACCCTGTCCCTCTCCTCGATCCAAGAGAGGGAACGCGTTACTCAAATTTAAAAACACACATGATACCGTTTCTCTAAAAACGCGGTCGACACCTTTCTGTCGGTTCATCATGCCCCCTATCTGGGTGCCCCTTTGGCTTGATCCAAAGGGTCGCAAAGATCAAGGCGGTGAAGAAATCGGCTCCCTGCGCGGCATCTCCGCTAAAATCTTCGAAACGCGCTCTCCCGCTGCGTTCCGTCGCTCAAACAGCGAAGATGTTGGACCGCTCCGATTCGGCGCCGGTCGACCCCATGATTTCGTCGAGGCCAGCGTTTTCAGAATCTGTCCATGAAGCTGAAATCACCAAAATTCCAGCGAAATGGTATGAGTTGTTTGGTCACGCCGGTATAGTCACCCGTGATTTCATCTCTCAACCAGAGGTACTGTACTGCAGAGAGGGTGAGCGATGGCTGCGACTGGCCCTTCAGAAAATGGGCGCCCGGAGTCCCAAGCCTGCGAACGCCCGAAATGTATCTTGTCTGAGCGAGCCTTGCGAGCGAGTTTGAGACATTTCAGTGAAGCAAGCGCAGGGCTCAGCCCACTTTTCTGACCGGCCAAGCCCTTTTTGTCCATTTTGGGGCTTTCAAAATGGACACCTGCCAGGGAACGGGGGTCAACGTGACTCTCGAATAGCTGCGCCGGGGTGGGAATAGAAACCAAGTGCAAACAACTTCACACTAATGAGATTAGGCCCAAATGGGCGGCCCAGGTGCTCGATCACACACACGCCCACCCCATCTACCGTCCGCCCCCCATCTCGCCAGTCTCCGCCTCGGATTCCTGCGGGGGAACGGCGCGGGGACGCGGTACGACCTCCATCGGCGCCTCGGACGTAGGCCCGCCCTCAGGAATGTACACCGTCTCTTCGACCGTGCGGTTGATGTACATCACATCGTAGAGCACCGAGTCGCTGCGGATGACGTAGAGCAGGTCGCGCGTGAGCACCGTGTCGGGCGGCCCGGCCGGCCGCGGCGTGTAATTCATGGCGAGGGGCTGATAGTCCCACATCTGCACGGTGAAGGCGCTGCCGCTGCGCTCGAACAGTAGACTGATCGCATCGCCGTTGTAATTGCGATCGATCGTCTCGATGACATCCGCCATGATGGCGTTCTGGGCCATATCGGCCTGTCCGGAATCCGGGCGGAAAACATCCGCTGGCGCGTTGGCTCCATCGTACTGAAAATCGGCCTCTAGCACCCAGCTGTTCATCATCTGCTGCACGCGGCCGGTGATAATCTCCGGGTCGAGCTTGAACGTCTCCTGCGACGGATACACGACGAGCACGTCATCCGGGCCGTATCCGTTGAGCGTGATGTCGATGACCTCCACCCGGTTAATCGAGTCCACCGGGATCTCGGGGATGATGAGCATCTCGTTCAGCAGATCGTCAATCTGGCCGGTGTCGGTAATTTCGGCCACGGGACGCGTCACCTGCGTGAAGCCGACGTCGGCCCCCATCTGGGCCTGTGCGGACGACGGCCCCGCCGCGAGGCCCATCCAGGCCAATAATAGCACTGCAATGCCGAAGCGAAAACGGGTCATGATGGGCTCGGGCTATTGATTATTGACGTTGGGCGGTTGGGCGAGGGCGCGGAACCGGTCGCGGTACGTCAGCGCTTCCTGCCGGTTGCCAAGGCGCCGGTGCCGGTCGACGAGTTGCCGGTAGAGGTCGCGCTGGTCGTCTACGCTGAGCGCCTCGCGTTCTTCGAGCGCCATCTCCAGGTACTCGACGGAGCGGCGCACGTTATTGCGTAGCAGCTTGCCGGCTTCGAGGGCCGCGAGGGCGCGCCGGCTCGACGCCACGCGCGTGGCCTGCTCGAAGTACTTGAGCGCCGTGCGCAGGTCGCGCTCCTCGTTGCGGTACCTCTGCCCCAGGTTGTAGCAGATGGTGACGTAGTCGTCGAAGTAGCGCTGGTACGTGGAGTCGGCCGGGACGCCCGTGGAGTCCGTTTCGGTGCGCTGGACGAGGGCCTGGAGGCGCGAGGCGGCCTGGTCCTGCTTGTCGTTCTGGTACTCGGCCTGCGCCAGCCGCCAGTCGATCTCGTCGCGCGCCGATGGGGTGCGCAGCTGCGGCTTCAGCGCGCGGAAGCCCTGCGCCGCGGCCGCGTGCTGGCCCTGCCCGGCGAGAGCCGCTAGCGAGTCGCGAGCAAAGCTGGCGTCGATGTTACCATCGTCCCAGTTGACCCACGCGATCTCGCCCTGCACGAATTGCTGCTGCTCGTCGGTCGTCGCGTACTGTTGCGCCAGCTCGTACGTCTGAAGGGCCGCCGCCGGGTCGCGGTCGTACACGTGCGCATCGGCCTCCGCCGTGGCGTAGTTGTACATGCGCGTCGAGTCGAGCTGCGCGCCGCCTTCGAGCGATAGCTCCACGGCGCTGACGTACGCCTCGCGCGCCTTGCCGTAGTTCGCGGCGGCCTGCCCCCACTGCTCCGTCTCGTAGTAATTGTTGGCCAGCGCGCTGAAGAGCCCTGGCTGATCCTGCCGCAGCCGCGTCAGCTTCTCCAGAATGTCGATCGACCGCTGGTAGGCCTCTTGGCGCCCGAGCCGCCGCGCCTGCAACGTGTAGACCTGCGCGAGCGCACCCCGCGTTGGGTCGTCGTACGGGTTCAGTTGGATGGCTTCCTCAAAGGCCTGCTGCGCGCGGTCGAGCAGCTGCGCCTGCATCTGGACGAGCTGCGTGCTGTCGAGTTCGGCGGCTTGGGTGATCTCCTGGTATTCGACAAGCGCCTGGGCCCCTCGGTTGAAGGCGCGCACGGCATCGTTCTCACGCGCCTGGGAGACGGACTGGCTCGTGTCGCTGCTCATCTCCAGGTACTGCCACAGCGTATCGCTCACACCGGTCAGCGTGCGCCCTTCCTCGGCACGGGCAGCCGCCTCCTCCTGCTGGTCAAGCGGGACGAAGGACTCCTCGGCCAGCGAGTCGGCATGGTACGCGGCGCTGCTGTCGACCCCCGGCGGCACGAAGACGGTGCGCGCGGACGTAGCCGGCGCGGGGCTCGGCGTGACGGGCGCGGTGGATACGGTGGCGCTCGACCCGCATCCGATGAGGGCAACGCCAAGCACGAGGCACAGGATGGATGTACGCATAGAACGGACCATGTTAGCTTTCGACGTCTTCTTTGGCTTGATCCCACCACGAGAGGAAAATCTGATAGAACTGCTCCGAGCGCTCCCCGAGCGGGCGGCTCTCGGACTGGACCCCGACGATCGTGCCGTCATCCCGGCGTGCCGTACCCACCCGAAACATCCGGCTCTGCTTCTGGAAGCTGCGGTCCACGAGGTAGCGCGTGTCTTGGCCCTCCACGAGGACGATGTGCACTTCGTAGAGGCTTTCTTTGCACATGAGGTAGAGATCGTACTCCGTGCCCCCAATCTCGATGGGCACGGCCGACGAGAGGTGCTGCGGCTGATACCGCACGTGCCGCCGGACCCCCGGCGGCAGCTCGCCGGGGTGTTGCTTCATCCACGCGATGAGCTTGTCGATCTCAAAGTTCTGGTAGTCGTCTCCGAATGCGCTGATGTCTTTGAGCGCCACTTCGATGGACGTGCCGGCCGCGTTGCCGGCGCGCCCTTCGCTGCCGCCGACCACGTCGCCCCCACTGCTGAATCCGGCACCGCTGTTCGTGCCGCTGCCCGACCCGGTGCCCTCGTTAACGGCAATGCCCGACGCATCCCTGCCCGTCGTCAGGCGGTTGGCGCGGCCACGCGGCGTCGCTTGCGCGTTCGGGTCGTTGAACGTCTCCATCCCACCGATCTCACCGAGGTCTTCACGCTCCACCTGCAGCGACGTGTTGCCGCCCGACGCGCTCGCCTCCTCCGTGCTGCGCGTGCGGTTGGGCGTCGTGCTGGGCGAGAGGTCCACGTCGAGCCCTTGCGAGGAGAACTCGCTCAGGTCTACCCGCTCGGGCGCCTGCTGCGGCGTCGCCTCCTCCACGGCCTCTTCGGGCGTGTCTTGCTCGTTGGTGTCGGACTCCTCCTGCGGCGTCTCTTCCGGTTTGGTCTCGGGTTCCGGCTCAGGGCGGATCGATGCGAGACGGGCCGGGTCAATCTCGCGGTACAGCGTCCGCTGGTTGGTGAACTCGGGCACGCTTACGAGCGCCAGCACGAGCCCGGCCAGCGCGACGATGCCCACCGTCGAAAACATGGCGACGCGGCGCTGCTGCTTCTGGTCCGATCGGGGCTTGGGGACGATCATGGGTTACAGCTTGAGCTCGCTCGCGTTGATATTCTTCAGGATGCCGTGGCGGTCGCAGATGTCAAGCACGTCCACCGTATGCTGCACGATGGAGCGCTCGTCCGGCTCCACGAGCACGACGGCCTGCTCCCCCGCCTCCTGCAGTTGGTCGCGCACGTTCACCAGGCACTCTTCCAGCCCGTCGCGGTCCACGCCCTGGCACGGTACGGTCTCCGACGCGCGCTCCACGACGGTGAACACTCCGCCCGGCGCGATCTCGACGGTCACCAGCGTCATCTGCTGCGGGTCGTCGCTCGTGGTGCTCTGGTCGCTGCCCGGCATGTCGATCCGCGAGTACGTGTCGATGTCGCTGATCGTGATGAAGCCGAACAGGATGATCAGCCCGATGTCGATGAACCGAATGAGGAAGCTGCTTCGCTGCATGGCAGAATCGTCTGGCGCGCGGCCGTTATCGGGAGCGGTTGATTTTGACTTCGATCGACTTGCGGATGCCCATCTGGTCGCAGAGACTGGCTGCGTCCATCAGGTAGCGCATGGGCGCCGTCTGGCTGCTGCGCAGGCGCACCTTCATGGGCACGTCGCCGTACTGCTGGCGCTTCTGCTGCAGGTAGGCCTGAAGCGCGCGTAGACTGCCGAGCCGCTGCGCCTCGTCTTCGACGAGCATCGTGCCGTTCCGCTGGATGCTGACGAAGACGATCTCCTCCCGGTCGGGCTGCAGCACGGGCGTCTCGGCGCTCTCCGGCGGGTCGACCATGCTGCGGTCGATGCTGGAGATGCTGATGAAGCCGAACAGCAGAATCAGCACGACGTCCACGAAGCGCAGTATGTATCCCGATTGTCGCATGAGCCTGTTGGACGGGTGAAGCAGTGACGGCGGCGCGGCTATCCTTCCAGCCCCATCGCCTGGAATTTGATCTCCTTCTCGCCGACCTGCGCCAGGATTGTGTTGAAGCCGGGCTCATCGCCCACCGTGAACGCGGCGGCGGCGATGCCGTCGTCGTTGGTCGGGATGGTGATGGCCTGGCTGCCGTTCTCGAACGTGCCGCTGCCCATCTCCACCTCGAACTGCACGGGGTGGTCGGGCACGGGGTTGTCGTGCGCGTCCTGCATCCGCACGCGCAGCGGCTTGGGCAGCGCGTGGCCCACCTCAGCGCCCTGGTTGTTGCCGCTGTGCGCGAGCTGCTCCGGCGGCCCGGGCTCAGCCGTGACGGACAGCGTGCGCGACAGATCACCGGACGCCTCGGGCACGCTCGCGGCCACTGTGTGGACGCCTGCCCGGCGTGGCAGCTGCCAATCGAACGCGGCCCGACCCTCTTCATCGGTGGCGAGGGTTGCCTCTTTTTGCCCTGCAACGTGTCCACCGTCGCCCTGCACGTGCACCTGCACGGCTTCATCCGCCACCGGCTGATCCTGGGCGTCAGTTACGCGCACGATGGCGCGGGTCGTCGTGGCCACCGGAGCCCGCGCCGGAAGCTGGGCCACGTCCAGTTGCTCCGGTTCCGGGGCGGCGACGACGCCGGCGTCGCTTCCATCCCCCGATGAGGGCGCCGGCGCCTCCGCAGCCGGTGCCGGCTGGGATGACGACGGGGCGGCCGCGACCGTCTCGGTGGGCGCGGCGGCCTGCCCGTCGGCCAAGGGGGCGCTCGTTGCCATGGCCGGAGCGGCGGCCTGTTGCACCGGCGCCGGGGCGGGCGACGCAGCGCCGTTCTCGTGCATGACCAGCTCCATGAGCCGGAAGCGCAGCTCGTCCGCCTTGTCCTCGATCTGGTCGATGCGCCGGTCGAAGAAGCTGTAAACCTCCGTCGAGCTCAGGTTCAAGATGATACTCGCAATCAAGCCCAGCGCCGTCGAGATGAGCGCCGTCCCCATCCCGAGCAGGACGACCTCTTTGTCGGAGGTGTTGCCCGACGAGAACACGGTAAACATGCCCCACACGGTGCCCAGCAGCCCGAGCGCCCCGGCCGTATCCGACAGGAAGTCGACCCGGCGCTTAAACGTGTCGAACCGCTCGCGCTGGAACTGGATGAAGTTGGCAATCTCCTCGTGCAGCGTCGCCGCGTCCTTGCTCGTCTGAAAGACGTTAAGCATCGTCGCCTGCAGTTCGGCCAGCATGCTCTCGCGCTGGTTGGCGACCCTCATCGTGATCCGCTTCAGGTCCATGTCCGCCAGCGGAGCGTCCTCCAGCTCCTGCGCCTCCCGCCGGTCGGTGAAGAGCTCATACACCTTAGCGAAGATGAGGAAAAGCCCCACGATGAAGACGAAGAAGATAGGATACTGGAAGCCCCCGGCTTCGCCGATCAGATCCCAGAGGAAGACGCCACTGCCACCGCCCCCAAGCGTCGCGGCGGTGGTGTCCGCCGCGGCCGTATCGGCCTGCTGCGGTGCGGCCGCCGCAAGCTGGACCGGCCGCGCCATCAGCACGAGAGCGAAGGCCAGCGCACGGGCTAGTACGTGTGATATCCGTTTCATGGGTCTGTATCAATTGTTTTGAAGCCGAATTTCCATGTCGTCCGCAGGTTGCTCCAAGACGGTGGGGTCCTGCGTCACTTCGATGGTGACCTTCCGCACCACCTGGCGCACGTATAGGGTGCGCTCGTTGGACTGCAGCTGCTCGCCGTCGGGCCCGGTCCACGTCAGCCGGTAGCGGTACACGCCGTGGTCCAGCGGCTCGCCGCTGTCATCCGACCAGTCCCACGTGAGCGTCGGCGGTGGCGGGCCGAGCCCGGTGAACGACCGGACGATGGCCCCGGCGCTGTCTTCCACCTCCAGCTCCCACGAGCCGCTGCCCTGCGCGGCGTCTTGCCCGAGGTAAGGATGCAACAGGTAGAGCGTGGTGCTCTCGGGGTTGAGGATGGAGAGCTGCTCCAGCGGCTGCACCATACGCGGATCGACGGGGCGGCGGCGGGCGCGGACCGAGTCGGCCCCCGCTGTGGGCGTCATGACGCGCACCTGATCGGGCCGCACGCGCCCCTGCCGGACGAGCCGGTTGCGCAGGCCGATGGCTTTCACTTGCTCCGGCCCACGCCCCTTGACGGCCACCGAGCGCGCCGAATCCTGGGCAAGCTCGGCTTCGAGGGCAGTGAGCGACGAATCGTACGTGGACGACAAGAGGTCGGCCATGCGCAAGTTTTCGGGGATGCGCGGCACAGGGTCACTGGGCACCCGGCCGCGCTGCGCGGCAAAGCTGCTGTCGAGCACGCCGAGGTCGTCCCGCGAGAGGCTCCGCAGCGCCGCATCGGGCACGCGGATATCGCGCTCGATGCGCTTCTCGAAGTGCTGGAGGTACTCGTCGTCGGCCGTCAGGTATAGCTTCGGGGCAAACTCGGGCTGCACGGCGGGCGCATCCGCCGCCAGCATGAGGGGCGGGGGCGGGGGCGGATCGGGCAGGTCGGGCGTACGACCGAACTCGTACACGATCGAGAACTGGTGCGAGCCGCTCGTCGTGGTGCGGATGTCGGAGAGCGGCAGGCCGTAGTTGTAGTTGATGCTAAGCGGGCCGCCCACGTGGAGTTGGGCCTCCACCTCGCCGGCCGTGAATTGCGGGTTGCTGCCGAGCCGGAGGTAGGACCCGTCCGTCGAGTAGGCCTCAAGCGCGACGAGGCTCTCCAGCCCGTAGCGGCCGGTCGCCACCTCGGCCCGAAGGCGAAACGCCTTCCATCCGTACGCCGCCCCGCCAAACCATGTGCGGTGGGCCGGCACGCCGGCGCCTACGAGGGACAGGTCCGGCTTGTTGAGCCCGCGCACGCCGACGGATAGGTTGAGGTTGGGCAGCGGCTTGGCGAACAGGCCTACGGCGCTGGTAAAGGTCGTCTTGCCGAGCCCTGCCTCAAACACCGGGTCGCCCGGGGCCACGCCGACGAACTCGCTCTCGTTGTAGGACAGGTTGAGCGCCGAGACGCGCACCCCGACCGACAGGAAGCGCAGGATGCGCCCGCTGGCGCTCAGGCCTAAGGCGGAACGGCTGAAGATAGGGCTGTCGAAGTACTGCACCTGCCCGCCCAGGCCGACGCGGTCCCCGATGAGGAAGGGCGTGGAGGCGGTCACGAAGCCTTGCCGCAGCGGGGCGCCTCCGCTGTTGCTCAACCCCAGGTAGTGCGCCTTCGCGCCGAGAGCGACCTTGGACCGATGAAACGACACCAGCGCAGGGTTCGCCAGCAGGGACTTCGCGTCGTCCAGCCCCGTGGCCGGGCCCACGATGTAGCGCTGCGCCTGGGCCGGCAGGGCGAGAACGCCACCAAGCAGCAGGACCGCAAACCACCGAATGAATCGCGTAACGTCGTGCATGGGGAAAGGTCTAGTCGGTTATCGCGCCAAGGTGACGTGGCCAGAAGCTGCGGTTTGCCCGCCTTCTTCGACGAGGTAGAGGTACACACCCGGAGGTTGCGCCTGGTCGCCATCGTCCCGGCCGTCCCACTCCAAGTTTCCGCCGACGACGGTGTCCACGGTCCGGATCAGGCGGCCCTCGAATGAGAAGACCTTCAGCGTGGGTTGGTTGAGCCCGAACTCGGCAACCTCGAACTGCACGCGGTCGTTGAAGCCGTCGTCGTTCGGCGTGAACGGATTGGGGCGGACGGTGAGCACCTCACGCGTATCGACCGCGACGCTCTGAGTGACCTCGTTGTTATCCTCGCTCAGCTCCGCGATCTCCTCGCCTGTGTCCACCACACACCGCACCTGAGCCGTGCCGGTCTCCGGAAAGGGTACCGTCGCGGACAGCGTCGCGCTGCTGCCCACGCCGAGCGGCCCGAACGTGTTGCTGGCGACCTCCTCGGACCCACGGAAGATGGCCGCCGTGAAGATCGAGGCCCCTTCGTCGCCCCGGTTCGCGAAGCGGCATTCGAAAGTGCGCGTCTGTGAGATCAGTACGTCGTCGAGCGTACCCTCCTCGCTCTCGGCCAGGACGAGTTCCTCCGCAACCAAGTCCGGCTGAGGCGTACGCACGGGGATCGTCAGGCAGTTCGTGTTGTTGGCCTCATCGCTTTCCTCGACCTGCGCGTCGGCATCCGCGATGGCACACAGCGTGTACTCGCCCGGTGCATCGAATGTCACTGCATCGCTCTGCACGGTCTGCTGCTGATCGGCCGCGAGGGTCGAGAGGGTCGCCGCGCCAGCGGCTTGGGTGGTGCCGTCGGGGCGCGTCAGTTCGAAGCGGGTGACGAACGAGGTTGAGACGTCGAAGAAGCGGTTGCGCACGTCGGCCTCGAAGGATCGCTGCGCGCCGGTCAGCACATCTTCGATGGCCGCATCGGGCGACAACGCCGGCACGTCGAGGTCGGGCAACGGCGGAACCGCCGTGCCTTCCAGCGTCACGACGAGGGTCTCCGTCTCGCCGCACGCATCCGTGAGTTCGATCCGCACCTCATCCTGGAAGCTGCCGGCCTGGTCCGGCGTGAAGGTGACCTGGAACGTCTCGTCCGAGCCAGCAGCAATGGCCGGCACCGAGGCTGGTGAAACGGTGAACGGCGGATCACTGGGGAGCACGACATTGTCCGCCGTGGCCTCGATCGTGCCGCCGTTCGTCACGGTAAAGGACTGCGTGGCCGACTCGCCCACCGTGAGCTGGTCGAATGTCAGCGTCGTGGGGTCGACAGCGAGAATAGTCGCACCGCCGGTCCCGATCAGCGGCACAATGGTCTCGTACAGCTCGGTGGCCGGTTCGCCGCAGAGGGTGGTCTGCTCCTCGGCGGTGATTTCCAGATCGGCCCTGTACTCCTGCGGATCCGTCGGACTGAACGTGACGGTCACCGTGCGTGTCTCGCCGGGCTGGATGGTAAACGTGTTGGCGTCCGGTACGAACACACCGGACGGCACAGCCTGCACGGTCACGTCGACGGGGCGGTCCGTCGTGCTCGTGATCCGCACGTCGCGCGTCGAGCTCTCGCCGAGGCACACCGTCCCACAGTCGAGCGGCGTGGGGGGCTCCGGCTCCACCTCGATGGGCGGCGGCCGCTCGCCCGTGTTGAAGAAGACGGCCGTCTCGCTTCCGTCGCTGGCCACGAGCGCGGCGTCCATGTCGCTGTCACGGTCGAAGTCGGCCGCCACGAGGCCCGTTGGGGCGAAGCCGGCGCCATACTCGGTGGACACCGCAGAGGGTGCGTCGAACGTGCCATTGGCCTCGTTCAGGAAGACGCGCATGCGATTGCTGCCCTCGTTTGCGGAGAGCAGGTCCAGGTCCGCGTCGTCGCCCAACCCGAGCGACTCCGCCGTAGCGTCCGTCGTGTCGATGTCGGCCAGCACGAGGTCGCGGGCCGGGGCGCTCGTGCTCAGGAGCGCCTCCTCGGTGAAATCGAACGTGGCCGGATCGCCGTCGTGCTGGTAGGCGCGGACGGTGTTGCCGTCTTGCTCAGCCACAACGAGGTCCACCCATCCGTCGCCATACGTATTGCTCGCATTGCCTACCACGTCGCGCGCGGCCAGGGCACCGGGCGGAAACGACAGCGCCAACGCGCCGCCGCTCGAAAACCCACCCGCGCCGTCGTTCTCCAGATAATCGATCTGCTCGGCACCGAGACTCGCCACCACCAGGTCGAGGTCGCCGTCGTTGTCCATGTCACGGGCCAGCAGGTCCGAGGGGGCGGCTCCCACGGCATAGGCGGACCGCTGCGCGTTCGGGAAGCCACCGCTGCCGTCGTTCAGGTGCACAAAGACGCGGTCCTCGCCAAACGCGGCCACGGCGATGTCGAGTGCGCCGTCCCGGTTGAGGTCGGCGATATCGACCGCCGTGGGCCGCGCACCCGTCTGGATGGTGGCGGTGGCGGTAAGCCCGCCGCTGCCGTTGTTCTGGACGATTTCGAGCGTGTTGCCCAGCGCGTCGTTCAGCACGAGGTCGAGTTCCCCGCGCCCGGCCCCGCCGATCGAGCCGTCCAGGTCGCCGCCCACGACGTTCGTGGCCCGCCCCACCGCCTGCGGCTGCGCCGTGAAGGAGCCATCCCCGTTATTGATGCGAACGGTAAGCTCGCCGGAGGCGCGATTGAGATGAACGAGGTCGGGCAACAGGTCATCGTTAATCTCGCCGGCGAACAGCGACACCGGGAAGTCGACCGACTTGGCGGCGTCGCGGACCGCGCTCGCCACCGGGCTGCCACTCATCCGTTGGAACTCGCCCGTCCCGTAGCGCGCCTCCACAGTGAACTGCCAGGTAAAGGGTTGCGTGAGGGCAGCGAGCGCATTAGCCGGCACAGTGACCGACACGAGCTCGCCCGTCTTGAAGGCGCACACCGTTTGAAACGAGAGGGTGCTCGTGCTCTGGTCGTAGGCGAGGCTCGCGCCATCGACCTGGCAGCGCCCGGTCTGCGCGCCGAAGACGTACAGGTCCGCGGCCGAGAAATCGCTCGCCGTCACCCCACTGAGGCCGGCGAACGTCACCTCAATGGTCGCGTAGGGCGCCACGCCAATCGCATTCGGGGCGGGCGACACGCTGTCGACCGTCTGTGCGCGCACAGAGCCAGCCCCTGCGAGCGTGAGCACGACGGCAATAAGAATGGTTGAGAGGAAACGCATGGGCAATGGTTCGGAACAGGATCAATGCGATAACCGGTCGGCGCGTATCATGCTATTCGGAGGTGCCACCAAGCCGGCGAAGCTGCTCGCGGTACGCCTGGGCCCGTTCGAACTGCTCGGTGCGCTCGTAGGCGATCGCCAGGTTCTGCAACGCGTCGCGGTCGTCCGGCACCCGCTCCAGAAGGCGCTCGTACCAGGTGATCGATTCCGTGTAGCGCTGGAGCGCGTAATACGTCTCCGCCAGGGCACGGACTAGCTTCGGGGCCGGTTGCTCTTGCTGGGTAAGAGCCTCCAGCCGAGGACGAGCGGCCTGATACTTCGCCTGGTTGAACAGGACGAGCGCATAATCCGTCCGGACTTGCAGGTCGTCCGTGAGCGTGAGCGCCCGTTCGAACTGGGGCTCCGCGTTCGCGAACTCCCCGAGCGCGACGTACGCGTAGGCCAGCCGCTCGACGACGGCCTGCGGCGGCGCCTCTTGCCCCTCCAGCGCACGCAGCGAGTAATCAACCGTCTTCTGGTACGCATCGCGCCGGAAGGTGAGCTCCGCCAGGTTGTTAAGCGCCTCGACGTTATCGCCTTCTAGCGAGAGGGCCTGCCGGTACGCCGACTCGGCCGCGGTGGCCTGCCCGGCCTCGACCAGCGCGTGCCCAAGGGCGCGATGCGTGGCGGGGGCCGCCGGTTGAATCTGCGTCGCCCATCGGAAGTGCTGAATCGCCGAATCGAGCTGACCGCCCTCGAACGCCTGCTTGCCGGCGGCCATCTCCTGACGCACGTACTTCTCAAGCAGAAACTCGCTGCGCTCCACAAACCGGGGCGAGGCCTCTTGAGAGGCTACAAGTGCCGCGCGGCCCGCCTCGTAGTTGCCGTCGCGCAGATGCAACCGCCCGAGATGATATTGAGCCTCCGCGTTGCGGGGCTGCCGCTGCACCGTGCGCTCCAGCAGGGCCTTGGCCGCGTCATGGTCGCGCGTCTTCTCGTAAGCACTGATACGGCGAGCTAGGTCGCTCTCGCACCCGGCGAGCACGAAGATGGCCAAAATGCTTACAATCCCCAGGAGGCGATCCATGGTGCAATGTGGGGCAGGCAGTAGATAAAGCGGGGGTGGGTAATTACGCTGATCAAGTAGCGTCAAAAGAGATGCCGCGTGTGCTGCTCAGCGCAATACTTTAAAGGTGTAGCCTCAGGCGCACAAATGCATGGGCAGAAACCGCCCATTTACACTCCAAGTCAGCTACACGGAAGCGTTGCGCCCGGCTGTGCGTAGCGATCTTGCGGACTCATCCCCGGTCTCCCCTTCGCCATTCTCTTCGCTGCCTCCTTGATGTTGCACTTTTGCAACATCATATCGGCGTCATGTTGCATTTAGGCAACGTCGCCACCGCTTCTGATGGCGCACCCGGCCGGCCTCCTAAAAGCGCCCCGTTTGTCCTCCCTGCCCGTTCAGGGGCGACCGGGTGGTGGGGGGATTTCGTCCTCCGCCTGCTCCTGCTGCTGCTCGCCGTCGTCCTCATTCGCTCCTGCCGACCCGCACGCTGGCACAAGGAGCAGCGTCATGATGAGTACGAGGCCGAGCATTGATCGGCACAGTACTCTTTGGCGGAACCAGCGGCGATCTGGCCTGTCAGGCGCCATCTCGAAGGGGCGGTGCGGGGCGGCATCGCAATCTATCATCACAGGGGTCGGTTTGGGTCGAAAGAGTCGAGCACAGGCTAGCGCACGAGCGTCATCTGCTCGACGTGACGCGTTCCGTTGGCGCGCAGGCGGACGAAGTACACGCCACTGGCCAACGCCGCGTCGCGCGCCTGCCCGTTCCAGCGCACACGATACACGCCTGGGGGCTTTTCGCCGTCGGTAAGCGTGGCGACGCGCTGACCCAGCACGTTGTATACGGCCAGTTCGACCTCCATGGCCTCAGGCACGGTGTAGACGATGGTGGTAGCCTCGCGGAAGGGATTCGGGTAGTTGGAGCGCAGCTCCAGCGCCGCCGGGGCCGTCTGGGCCTTCACGTAGTCCTCGGTGCCGACGAACAAGCTCCACGCGGTCCCCTCAGGGTGCGCCCGGACCTTAACGGTGGACTGCGGGTCGACCGGGTACGTGCGTCCGGTATCCTCGCGTCGGAGCACGGCATGCTGCGTGGCATCGGCGCCGTAGAGCCGGGCCTGTAACGTAACGGGCGCCTTGGTCTGTGCCGCGAGCTGAAACCGGAAATGGTGCCCGTCTCCATCGGGGCCCGACGTCGCGGCCTGTGCGAGCATCCAGGGGAGCGCCTCCTCGTGGATACCGAGGCGGACCGTTCCGAAGTGACCCGGCGGCGCAACCCGCCGGTAGGCGTCGGTGCGCTGCGGCGCATCGGACACCCGCCCCATCCGAATGCGCGACACATGCCCGTCGGGCGTACGCGCTGACACGTCGACGGCAGCGGCCCAGGGCGCCTCGGCCGGCGCCTGCCGCTTGACCGGCGCCGCGCTCTGGGACGGATAGGGAATCCGCAACGTGCTGCGGCCCTGACCCGGATCATTGAAGAAGTAGTACGCCTGCCCGGTGGCCGCTGAGTTGAGTGTCGCCGTCTGATTGAACGCGCCGTTCCACTGCCACAACGTTTCAGTCACTCCGTTCGCGTCCTGTACAGCCCGCCATGCGACAGCTTGGTCGAAGGGGTTGGCGATGATATTCCAGCCGTCGTGTACGGGAAGTGGGTACGTGCCGTCGTCCGCTAGGGGCACGGCCTCAGTGCGGGTAGAGACGAACCAGGGGTCCTCGCTGATCAGCCAAAAGCCGCGGCCAGGCCGAAACCGGAATGTGCTCGACCCATCGTGCTCCACGAGGTATTCGCTTTCGGGCCCGGGCCGGCCGTTGTCCCAAAAGGCCCGCCACTGCTGATCGTACGCGCCAGCGACCGTGGCGGCGAGCGGGCGGTCTGCCCGTCCGGGCAGCGCCACGAGGCGGTAGTTCTGCGCTTCGTCTACGGGCCCGAAGGACTGTGCGATGTCGACGGCGAAGGACGTGCTCACCGTCACCGAGAAGGTGGCCACGGCGCGCCCTGCGTTGCCGTCGGTAGCCACAACCTCCAGGGGCGCCGTTCCGGCTGTGCGGCTGCGCACCGTCAGGAGCCCGTCGTCCAGTTGTGCATCGGCAACGACCGGCAATTGCGACTGGACAGTGTACGTCAGCGGATCCTCGTCGGCATCGGTGAACACGGTGTCGAGCTGCACGGTCAAGGTGGATTGCGCGTCGGTCAGCCGCTGGTCCGGCAGGGGGCGCGCAACCGCGGGCGGTGTGTTGACGGTGAGGGCCAGCGTAGTATCCGTTGCGCCCCCGAGCGTGTCGCGCGCGGTCAACTGGAGCGACGTCGTACCCGCCTGGCGCGGCGCGACGGTCAGCGTGGTTCCGTTCAGTTCGGTCTCGACCAACTCGCCATCGTCCGGCGTCGCCGTAAACGAGAGCGAGCTGCCGCCGGGGCTCTGAAACACCGTATCGAGGTCGGCAACGAAGGGCGCGCCGTCCACCTGCAGCACGAGCGCATCGATCGGGCGGAGCAGACTGGGCGGCGCATTAACGCGGACGGCGAAGGCGTTCCTGGCGGAGCCGCCGCGCCCATCCTCGGCCGCCAGGACAACCTCCGTGTGGCCCGCCTGCTTGGGGGCCAACCGGAGCGTCGACCCCTCCCATAGGGGTTCAACCACGGCCTCGTCCTGGATCGTTAGCGCGTAGCGCAGTGAGTCCCCGTCGGGATCAGCCAGCACAGAATCCACCCCGATAGCGAGCGGCGCATCGTCGAGTTGGAGCAGGGCATCAGACAGCGCGCGGAGCACGAGCGGCGCCGCGTTCACGTCGAGGGCGAATCGATCTTCGGCCGTGCCCCCGCGGCCGTCGTCGGCGTTCACCGAGATGCTCGTGCTACCGGCCTCTCGAGGTGTGATGCGCAGTTGCTGCCCAGCGAGCTCCACGGCTGCCACGTTGGGATCACTAGACGATACCGTGTACGCCAGCGGATCTCCGTCGGGCTCGGCAAACACGGTATCAAGCTCCGCCACGAAGCCGGCGGGCTCCAGTTGGATGAGGCGGTTGCCGATCGGGCGCGCCACCGTAGGCGGCTGGTTGCCCCCCAGTGCGTACGTCACCGTCATGCGCAGCCGGTCAATCGACGCATCGGCGATGGTCAGACTGTCGGCGTCTTGCATGAGCGCGTCAACCACCGCACCGCCGTTCAGATCCACCAGGCGCCCGGTGACGCGGTTCGGTAGGTCCCACGCGAGGGTCACCGGCGTCCCGCTGCCCGACTGGAAGCGCACCTCGTGCTCGACCTGCGCGTCCGTCGTGGACGTGCCGGAGCGGTAATCGCGGTAGCTGCCGGCGCCGAGTGCGTCGCCCACAAAACGCGCCGCGAACGTCCCTTCTGCCGGGAACGGCGCTAGCTCGTCTTCGCTCAGGTCGGTGTCGAGGGCGGATGTCGCCGCAGGATCGAGCCCAAACCGCAGCGTTCGGGCCGCGTCCCCGTCGTGGATCGTGAGTGGGAGGTCCACCGCGGCGTTGGTCACATCGAGCGCGTACGTGCCGCTGGCTGGCTCGCGCAGCACGTCGCCTCCGACGTCGGCCGTGAAGTAGTAGTCGTATCGCCCCACCGACAGCACGTCGCGCACGATGGAGAAGGTGACGCCATCCGTCCAGTCGAAGCTGTTGGCATTGAGGTTGTACGCCGTTCCGTTCAGGTGCAGCTGCACGGCATCGGGGGCAACGCCTTCATCCGATTGATAATCGACGCGGAACGTGAACGCGTCGCGGGGCGTGCCGGAGGGCGGATCCACGCGCCCGGCTTGAAACTGAGGCGGCTGCACCGGGCTCCTGCGGTACGACGCAATGGCGTGCTTCACCTCGCGCATGCTGCGGGCATTGTCGGCCGGGGCATACGCGCCCGTGTACGACCCGCTCGGCGTGCCCGCCCAGTCCACCTCAGGATTGGAAAAGAGGGGGGCCTTCCGGTCGCCTTCGGCATAGGTCATGACCGAGGCGTATTGCACGCCGTCCGTCCCCGCCCAGCGCCATCCGGTGGAGTACTCGAACAGTCCCCCGCCCGATCCGGCGGCATTGCTCCGTTGGTTCCGGCTGTGTGCATTGCCCATGTTGTGCCCCATCTCGTGGGCATGGGTGAACGACCGCGCCGCTTGCTGTACGCGCGTGATGGAAAAGCCCAGGCTGGACCGGCCGGCTTCGTTGTTCAAAATCCAAGCAAGACCGCCCACATCATTCACCTCGGCAAAGAGGGCGACGAGGTCAGCGCCGTACGCATCCCGCATCGCGTGCACGGCGTCCATGTAGCCGTCCTCGCGCGAGGTCAGCCGCTGGAGGTCCGTCCCCGTGTTGCCAGACTCCGTATAGTCGATCACGGCGGTGTGGACCAGGCGCACGGAGATGCCCACGTTGCTGTTGACGAGGGCCTGGTCGGCCAAGCTCATCGCCTGGGCGATCACATTGTCGATGCCGCTGCTGTTGAGGTCCGCCCAGGCGTCGGCCGCGGGCGTATAGACCACCATCACGTCGATCGTGGCCGGATCGTCGACGCCGTTCGCTGTCGTGCGCCCTGCATCGTCCGCCAGCGAGCGGCCCACAGCATCCGGCGCGAGGCCGCCGCGGCACGCCTCCGCAAAGCCGGCCCGGTCGTACTGGGTGGCCACGTGGGTGGAATGGGCCGCGTCGTAGCGCACCTCGTAAGTGGCGCCCTCCGCTGTCATCGCCACAACATGAACGCGGCCCGCGGTGTGGGCGACAGAGAACGTGCTGACGGGACCCCCGTCGAGCGTGCCGCGCAGTACCGTCGTTTCGGCGGTGGGACGCTCAACGGCCTGCACGCGCCCCCGATACGCTGCCTTGGCGAAGAAATTCAGCGCGAGGGTATCGCCGCGCTGCACGCCCTCTTCTCCAAAAGCTGCCGTGTCAATACGCACGGCACGCTGCCTGGTCGCGCCTTTCGCACGGTACGACGGACTGGAGGACGTGTCGGATGGAGGGCGAAGCAGCTCCCATGTCTGCGAAGAGGACACCGATTGAGCCCAAACGCTACGTAGCGGAATCCCGCCCAGAAGCAGGAGGATCAGCAACAATACGGTGCCAACAGCGGCGCCTCGGCGAATCATGGGACACGGGGCTCAACACGGCCTAAACGAGGGGCGAGCCAAGCAGCCCCGGAAGAGAGGCAGCCCAACGGGCGCTGCTTGCTCCATGTGGACCCATCTCAAGAACGGCGCCACCCGATGGATCGGGCCCACGCGGACGGATGCCCTCTCCATGTCGGGGCTCCCCCCTGTACGACGTTGCGTTTTCGCAACGTGCTCAGCGCGCCATGTTGCGTTTATGCAACATGCGATGCGTACCGGCGGCGGCCCTCTGCGCCGCCCGTGCTCCGCCGAGCGCGGCCCGCCCATACAACTACAGCCGGCACGCCCCATACTGGCCGCGTGCCGGCTGTACCACCATCGGCTAGCGCGAAGTGATAGAGCGCTAGCATCAAGAGGTGCACTGTTTATCTTGTCAAAGGCAGTGCCAGCCTCCTACGAGCGCGGGGACCGCCCCGGCTCCGCCCGGAGGCCGTACTGCTTCATCTTCTTCCAGAGGTGGCTGCGGTCGATGCCGAGCGCCTCGGCGGTGGCCTGGATGCTGTCGTGCTCGGCGAGCGCCTGCTGGATGAAGGCGCGCTCGAACCGCTCGCGTGCGCCGCGCAGATCGGCGAGGTTATCGGGGGCATCGCTCGACACGGGATGGCCGTCGAGCGCCTCCCGCACGGCGTGGGTCCCGATCTCGGCCGCCTCACTCAGCGCCACGAGCCGCTCGATCACGTTACGCAGCTCGCGGATGTTGCCCGGCCAGTCACGGCTCATCAGCTCCACCATGGCGCCGGACGAGACCGACTGCACGGGCACGCCCATCTCGTCGCTGAAATGCGCCAGAAAGTGGCGCACCAGATCGGGGATGTCCTCGCGCCGCATCCGGAGGGGCGGCACGCGGATGGCGATGATGTTGAGCCGGTAGAAGAGGTCTTGCCGAAAATTCCCGGCGTCGATCTCGCCCTGTAGATCCTTGTTCGTGGCCGCGATGACGCGCGCGTTAACCTGGCGCGGCTTCTCGCTGCCAATACGCTGGATCTGCTGCTCCTGGAGCGCCCGAAGCGTCTTAGCCTGCGTCATCAGGCTCATGTCGGCCACCTCATCCAAGAAGAGCGTGCCGCCGTTCGCCTGCTCGAACTTGCCCTTGCGCGGACCCTTTGCGCCGGTAAACGCCCCCTTCTCGTGGCCAAAGAGCTCGCTCTCGATGAGCGTCTCCGGAATCGCCGCGCAGTTGACGGTCACGAACGGCTCGCCCGCCCGGGCGCTGTTGTGGTGGATGGCGCGGGCCACGAGCTCCTTGCCGGTGCCGTTTTCGCCCGTGATGAGCACCTTGCTGTTCGTGGCCGCCGCCTTGTCGATAAGCGTATAGACGCGCTGCATGGGCGGGCTGGAGCCCACCATCCGGTACTGCGCCTTCGCCTCGTTAAGCAGCCGATCGCGCTGGCGTTGCAGCTCGGCCTTTTCGAGGGCGTTGCGCACGGTCAGCAGCGCACGTTGGGCGTCGACAGGCTTCTCCAGGAAGTCGTACGCGCCCACCTTCGTTGCCTCCACGGCCGTCTGAATAGTCCCCTTCCCGCTGATGATGACGACCGGCAGCGCGGGATGCTCCGCCATCGTTTGGTGCAGCACCTCCATGCCCCCTATTCGGGGCAGTTGCAGGTCGAGCAGCACGAGATCGATGGGTTCGGTGTCGATCCGGTCCAGGGCCGTCTTGCCGTCGCCGGCCTCCAGTACCGTATAGCCGGTATGCTCCAGGATGTCGCCCATGCCTGCGCGCACGTGCGGGTCATCATCCACAATCAGAATCTGTGCGTCGGGCGGGGTCTCGTGTGTGCTGCGTCCCATGGCGGTGATCAGGGCTGCGGGGAAGTTGGCGGACGCTCGCCCGCGGGCAGATAGATGCAGATGGCCGAACCGGCACCGGGATCGCTCTCGACCTCCATGTACCCGTCGTGGTCGCGCACGACCTTTTGCACGATGGACAACCCGAGCCCGGTGCCGTTCTCGGCGGTCGTGAAGCCGGGCTCGAAGAGCTGCTCGCGCGTGGCGGCCGTCATGCCCACACCGGTATCTTGCACTTCGATCTCTGCGTAGTCGCGGGGCGATGTATCGGGACGCAGCCGCAAGCCGCGTTCCAGACGGGTCCGGATGGTGATGCGCCCCCCCTCCGGCAGGGCGTTGACGGCGTTGGCCATCAGGTTCTCCAGCACGGATTGCATCTGGTCGGCATCCAGATGTACGGCCGGCACGGCGTCTCCACACTTGAGGCTCAACTCGATGTCGGGCGGCAGCCCGGTGCGCAACAGGTCGGCCTGCTCGGCGATGAACGCGTTCAGGTCGGTGCGGACGAGCGTGAGCGCTTCGGCGTCGATGAACTTCATGAAGTTCTTGGTCAGGCGCCGGAGGTGCTCGATGCGATCCTCGATGCGGGTCGTGTAAGCATCCAGGTCGTCCGCCGCGTCGGGCGCGCGTTCGCGATATTCCATCTGCAGGCGTTGCAGGGTGAGCAGCATGCTCGTCAGCGGATTCTTCAGGTCGTGCGCTACGCGCTGCGCCATCAGCCCCCATGTGCGGTGGCCGGCCCCGCCCACGGAAGGGGCGTCGTGCAGCCGGATGAGCCACCGTTTCCCGCTAGCGTCTTCGAGCGGATGGGCGGCCGCCCGGATTCGGTGGTCGGCGGCTTCGACCTCCACCACGTCTTCCACGGGCGCCTGCTCGGTCTCGGACTGCTCGATGAGGTGTGCAAGCGCCGGGGTGTGCTGCTGCAGAGGGACCGGGGCCTCCGGCGCCCCGTTCAGGTCGAGCACGGCGCGGGCCGACGCATTTGCGTATTCGAGCCGTTTGTCCTCGTCGACGAGCAGCAGCCCCTCGTCCATAGCGTCCAGGATGCGATTCCGCGTGGTGCGCAGCCGCCCCCTTCGCCGGGCCGAGGCGTATCCTGCCCAGCCCAATCCGACCAGCCCGCCCAGCCCCGCCAGGACGAACACCCATGTCCCATAGCGGTGCCAGAGGTACAGCGGATTCGAGCTCACGGTGTAGAGGTAGGCCCGCCCTCCGGCCTCGGCGTAGAGAAACGGCGCCTGCTGACGCCCCCGCTGCACGGCACGCCACCGACCGCGCTGCTGCGGCATGAACGCCTTGACCTCCAGGTCGGGACCTAGCCACAGCGTACCATCCGCCCTGACCAGCAGGATCTCGCTGTACGCATCGCCATCGACGTCGGGCACCACCGCGAGGGTCCGCGCTTGCGGGCCCACGGCTCGGCGACTGCGCGTCTCCAGCCGTTCATCGAGCACGTGTAGGGTGCCTTCGGTATCGAGGACCAGAATCTCGTCGCGGGTGTCGCGGTCCACGCTCACCATCGCCACGTCGCGGATCTGCTGATCGAACAGCCGCTCCTGATACACCCGACCGCTACCCGGATCGATGTGCTGCAGCGGCGAAGCCGTCGTGCGACCGCGCGAGGTCCACTGATGGGTGACCACATCGGGGCGACCATCGCCATCGAGGTTGCCGGTCGTCAGGCGCATGGACGACCAGATGCCACCGACGGCGCGGTGCCACTGCAGACGCGGTGAGGCGCTGAGTTCGAAGGCGCCCACGTACGCGTGCCGGTCGTCGAGCCCGCCGGCCTCGGCGCCATTGTCCGATGCGGTGGAGGTAAAAAACAGCTCCGGGTGGTCGTCGTCGTCGAAGTTGCCGAGGTGCTGATGGGGCGGCGCGTTGATCATCGTCCCGACGACCTGCTTCCCGAGCCGTTTTTTCTCGGGCCAGGCAAAGACCCACACGCCACGCGGCAGCCGGGCATACCGCGTCTTGACCGTCAGGATCAGCTCCGGATCGCCGTCGTTCGTCGCATCGGCCATGAAGGCCGCCATGAGCGCGGGATCCCAGGGCATCGTTCCTTCCGGCTCCACTCGCGGGCGGCCCGTCGTCACGAAGAGCCGATCTACTTTGCGCCCGTCGGCCGCTACGATACTGACATACAAGGAATCGTTGCGCACGATAGGAACCAGCACTTCCAGCACGCCATTGTTATCGAGATCGAGGAACTGGATGCGGTCTACCACCGTCGCGGCATAATTGACCTGCTGGATCGTACGGCGGTCCAGAGTGGCCAGCACGACCGCGTCCGGCGCGGTGTTGCTCCCACGCCGTCTCCACCTCAGTACCCGCTCGTCCTGGCCATCGCCCTGCAAGTCCACGGGATGAAACGGCGCGGCCTCGCGCTGCTCCTCAAAGCGGTAGGGCAATGCCTCCGGATCGGGCGCCTCGTACGACGACGTGCAGGCGCCGCAACTCACGATCACCAGAAGCAGCCCTATCACGGGCAAACCGTTACCGTGCATCATGAAACGAGGGGGATTGGGTAAAAACGCGCCAGCGCATCGGGGGCATGCGCGCACGGCGTGGAGAGGCAGGTGAACAACAGCGCCGTGTGCGCTGGAACCGGATATTGTTGTATTAGCGTTCATTATGCCCTTCCCCATATTCTTTTGGCGCAAACCTTTGTAATCCATAAACAACGTCGTTCCACGCGCGGTCTGCCATGGCTTCTTCCCCCGACGATACGCCTCGCCCGACCCCGGCGATGCTCCGGGCGCTGACCCAGGCGCACTTCAACTGGGCCGGCTGGGAGGCGCTCATCCACCGCCGTGGCATCACGATCGATCGCCCGCAGCACCATCCGCATCCGCAGTATCCTGGGATTATCTACCCGCTGGACTACGGCTACGTCAACGGCACCCTGAGCACGGACGGCGAGGCCGTTGATATCTTCGTCGGCACGGCCGACACGGGCCTCGTCGGTGCGATCTTAACGACGGATCACCGCCAGATCGACCGTGAGTTTAAGCTCCTGTACGACTGCTCACCGACTGAGGTGTACACGGCCCACGGGTTTATCAACTTCGACCGGCAGTTGCTGGAGGGGACGCTCGTGCTACGCCGCCCGATGCGTATGCTGTGGGCTAAGGTCAACGTCGAGCCGTGAGCAGCATCGGCTGTACTCACGAACACTTCAAGGAAAAAGGAGGGGCCCGCCGCGAACCAACCTTGCGCCCAATCATACGAGTTGGTACGTTGATTTCCTCTGTAGCGCTGACCCCGTAGCTCAGTTGGCAGAGCAACGGACTTTTAATCCGTGGGTCGCAGGTTCGATCCCTGCCGGGGTCACTCCGAGTGCCGAATGGCGATTTTCGAGTGGCGAAGGGGAAACACCCGTTACCCATTCGTCATTCGTAGTTCTGCATTCAACGTGCTCATGCCCGAGTGGCGGAATTGGTAGACGCGCATGGTTGAGGGCCATGTGGCCGCTTTAGGCCGTGGAGGTTCGAGTCCTCTCTCGGGCACACGAAAAACCCCGCTCAGACGGCTACAGAGGCCGATTTGAGCGGGGTTTTGTAATTTAGGTCTATCCGAGGCGATTCCCATCGAAGACCGCCCACTCCTCATTCCATGGGCAAACCCGTGGGCAAACGCCCTACCCGTCGCCGAACACTTCTTCCATCGCCTTCACCGTCACGTCCTTCGAGACGCTGACGTACACCTCGGTCACCTGCGTGGATGAGTGCCCATGATCTTGCTGATCACCGGCATCGGCACGCCCTTCATCGCGTGGGCGCTGCGGGCAGACATAGAAAAAGCCGACCGCGTGCGAAGGGACTCTTCGAACTGGGGCGGGCACCCATGAATTGGAGGGCGATTTGAACTTCTGCCCCAGGAGCCGATATTAGATCATAGGCTTTTTTGCGGCTGCATACGTGCCTGTGCCGTTCTATGCGCGGCGCAAGACCTCCACCCTTTTCCTCTGCTCTGCTTTCCGACCATGTCCACGACAAAGAAAACGTCCTTTTGGGATCGGATCCTTCCCTGGCGTTCCCCTGCCAAGCAGAAGGTCCAGGAGCGACCGGAACCGACGCTCAGCCCCGAGCAGCGAGCCGATCTTGTCGAGGATGCCCGCGCGTTCAAGAAGAAGCATGACAAAACCTTCCGGATCCTGGCGAACAAGTAAGCTCTGCGCCGGCATACCTTCCCCCTTCGCACATGGCCATCCATTGGCTGGATAGCGAGACCGTCACTGAGTTGAACAAGGTAGCGCTGTACGAAGGTGAGCGTCATGCCCTGAATCCGGGAAGCGATTTGGAAGGTGCTCTCAACCGTCCGTGGACATGGCATCGCTACGAAGGTGTATCCTCCCTTCCCACACTGGCCGCGGTCTATGCGGTAGCCATCGTTCGGGCGCATCCGTTCCAGGACGGCAACAAACGCACAGCGCTTCTCGCCATCCGTGCCTTTCTCCGAGCGAACGCTGTCCGCTTCGATTATGGGGCATACGACAAGGAGGCAGCCGAAATGATGACCGCCATTGCCCGACACGAAATCGAGGTGGACGAACTGGCGGAGTGGATCGAAAGCTACTCTGAGTAAATCCCTTCACTCGTTACATGTTGAAAGCATGTGGATAACAGAGCGGATCGGACGTTGTGGGGCGTATTTTGGGGCTTCGGCTTTTCATTACCACCTAAAATCGATGCTTAACGCCTCTCAGGGCAATCTCTCCGCATGGTTGATGGCCATGTGGCCGCTTTAGGCCGTGGAGGTTCGAGTCCTCTCTCGGGCACACGAAAAACCCCGCTCCGACGCCATATTCGGCGATTTGAGCGGGGTTTTCTGTTTCTACCGGGTGGTCCCCAGATTGCAGCGAGACGCAAGGAAATGCACAGAAACGAAAGTATGTGGGCAAAATAAACTCGGCTCGTATCTCATAGTGCTACTCATAATCGAATAGGCCGCTCCCGTCTACAGAGTCAGGACTTGGCGGGAGAGAATTCCGTATCCTATCTATCGGGTATCGACCCCACAATTTCATCGATGACACCGTACCGTCTCGCTCTAGCCGTATGGGGATTTGAAAGTTGTTGGAGGTGAATGGCGATTCGAACTCATCGCCCACCACCGGTAGGTCGGATGAGCTTTGCCTATTGTCGCATGCTGAGATGCGGTCAACAGCATCACCCAAAATCCTTCCCGAGGGCGCGCTGTAAACGTATGCCCATCCTGTGCCGTCAGGGACAATCCGCCAATTCACCTTTTTAGGGCAAACCTCTTGAGTAGCTCTGCTTACTATTTTTGGCTCGATTTGGAATAGAGATTGTGCCCGACAGAAGCGCGTCATCAGCCGCGAAGACTGACTTTCCACAAGTTCTGCATCCTCCGAATTGGATAAGGCAAACAGGAATCTGTCGCCACGCATTACGACTGAAGCTGAATCATCACCATTCCTGAAAATTAGACGATCATCTCGAATCTCAAACCCTTCCAATTCCGTGTTCTTGAAATTCGTGAATGCTAAGTCTGCGTTCTTGAACGAGCCCCCCCAAAATCGAGAACGTGAGAAGTCGACTCCAAGTAAGTTTGCGTTATCGAAGATCACGTGCCAAAGCATTGCATCCCGAATACTTGAATTGCTCAAGTCTGCTTTACGGAAGGTCGCTCGTTCTACATAGATGCTATCCATGCAAGCCTGAGCGGCACTTGCTGAATTCATTTGCACGTCGGCAGCATCAACGTTGTAGAAGTCAGCGCCGTTGAAATTCGCCTCGCGAAACTTACCATAATCCAGATTAGCTCCCGTGAGAGACGCTTCGACAAGTATGCTTGAGTCTGCCTTAATTCCTCTCAACGTCGCGGCGGTTAGGTTAGCTATTCGTAGGTCAGCACCTCTGATATTCGCGAGTGTTAGGTCAGCCCCCTTCATTTTTGAGTTGCTCAAGTCAGCCTCAGTTAGAATTGCACCCCTAAGAGACTGTTTAGTAACTACGCGACTCGGCGAACCATCATGCGAATGGCAGCAAGCTGGACCATGGCTTCGCTCACTGCGGGCAGCTGCTCGTAATCCTTGCTGAGCCGACGGTATCCGCCAAGCCAAGCGAAGGTGCGCTCTACAATCCAGCGCTTTTTGAGCACGACAAAGCCCTTTTGGTCAGGATCTCGGTGGACTACCTTCCATAGCCAACCGAATACGCGCTCGACAAGACCCGCCGGCACGGCGGCATACCCCGTGTCGGCGTAGATGCGCCTCAGGCGCGGGACCTTCCCCGCAATCCGTCTCAAGAGGTGGGGCGCCCTTTGGCTGTCGTGAACGCCGGCGCTGTGCACCAAGACGGCAAGCAAAAACCCCATCGTGTCGACGAGCACGTGGCGTTTGCGTCCGCTTACGCGTTTGCCTCCGTCGAAACCGCGCTCCGGGCCGCCCACCTGAGTGGTCTTGACGCTCTGGCTGTCGATGACGGCAGTAGAAGGGCTCGGCCTCCGGCCAGCGCGCACCCGCGCGGCGCGGCGCAAGGCGTCGGTCAGCCGCCTCCAGAGGCCTGCGGCGGTCCACCGGCGGAAGTGGTAGTAGACGGTTTGCCACGGCGGATAGCCGCCCTCGCCCTGAGGCAGCATGCGCCACTGGCATCCGGTCTTGCTCAGATAGAAAAGCGCATTCACGAGGTCACGAGGGTGATATTTGCGGAAGGTTTGCCGGGCAAAGAAAAACTTGATACGTTGCCACTGGGCGTCCGTCAGATCGGAGGCGTATTGCATGCGTCTGCGAAGGCATCTTGTGAGGGTTGGCGCCTAGCAAGATGCCGACGGACGCCTTTGGGTGTCAATCACACCGCTTTACTAAACAGCCTCTAAGTATTA